>JAIXVG010000156.1 GCA_027483145.1 Planctomyces sp. | reverse complement strand
TGGGTTGCATTGCCGTACGGGTCGCTAACTTTACGTCCCTTGTGGGCGGTGTAGTAACCTTCACTACCCGCGTAGTAGCCTCCTTCATAGCCGAAGTGGTGATCACGAATGCCGGGGGTAAGGGTAAAGTCGCGATGATGGGCGTGTGACTTGGCGAATTGACCATAGCCAGGAGCCGATCCAATGAGCGGGCCGCCGTATTCAGTTGGCTGCGATGCAACAACCGGGGCCGAATGAGGCCCATAGACTGGCTGGCCGGGAGATTGACCTCGCACGTCGGCGGCTTCTTCATGTGCTCGACAAGCGCCATCTTTGCAAGTGGCACGGCCGGTTTTCCCCGAACCGAACGAAGCGCAACCCGTCGCCATGGTTAAGGTGCAGCCCAGCACTAGCAGGTGGGGCAGATATGATCGATGTGTCACGATAGCTTCCTACTAAGTAGACCCTCGCCCAAAAACATGTTTGAGACGAGCGGCAATATTCAGCCAGTACAGAAGCCAGCTCTCAGCCAGGGGATGGTGTAGCCCCCTTCATAGTCGAGGCAACACCTTTGTGCTGGCTGATGAATGGCAATCTCTTCGGCTTATCCTTCTGCAGCAAAAACTGCCGAAGGTCCCCAGCCAGCCGTGCTCAGCACGAATTGGCTGCCTGCAAGAATTCACTCACCGATTCTTCTATCGGCGGTTCGCCAGCAAAACACGAATATTCGTGCGAGAGGAAACGATCGACATCTTCGGAATGCGACGCGTGATCGCGACGTCTTGCACAACCGTTAGGGTCGGGGTAACTTACCCAGCGTGACAACCAGTTGGGCTCTATAGCTTGATATTGATTGTTAGTCGTTTTGAGAAAACAGTTTACGGCGATTGGCCAAAGGTTGTTTGGCTGGCAGACAGGGCGATTTTGGCGATGATTGACCGGTCGCGTGGCCAGCCCGGTCCGGGGTGGTTGGACGGCGGTTTCGCTTCGCCGGCATTTCCGTTTATGGCTCGTCCTGCTCGCTGCCATTCGGCTCAGTTCGAATCAAAGAGTGACCCGGTCAGCCTGTCGGCCTGTCCTGACGACTTGGAAGAATTGGAATGACCTCTGGTCGAATCATCCGTCTGCCATCAAAATAGAACGGCTTAGGAGTAGGTCGAAGTTAAGTGTGGCGTCTTGTGGCCTTGGATTGAGCAGTCAAACCCATGTCTAGACGTGACAACTAACCGCAGTGCGGTCGAGATTGCAATAACAGGGCCAGTTGACTCGATAGTTGGTGGCCAGTGCCAGCACATGGCGTCAAGCCCCGCTATTGCAATGTGATTAACGCCAACCGATTCAGGCTGGTTTGCAAGGGAGTGTGAGTGTGTTTGTTTCAGCGTCCTCTCGATGTTTTTCCGATTTGCCTTTCGCCGAAGCTTGTCACCAGATTTCAGACCTCGAATTCGACAAGGTCGAGGTCTGGATGTCGACAACCGGCAACCACTTGAATCCGATTGCAGTGGGTGAAAATCCCGAAAAGTTCCTGGCTGCCTATCGCGAAGCAACGCGACTTACCCCTGTCGCCATCTGCCTGGAAGACGACGTTGATGCCGCCACTTTCGAGGGGATTTGCAAAGTGGCCAAGCTCCTCAAAATTACGCAAATCACATTGCCGGCTGGCCAGTTAGGGACGCCGTTCAACGAAGAGATCGATCGCCTGCGAAGTCGCTTATCAACGACAAACTTCTCAGGGATTAAGCTTTCACTCAAAACACGAGCCGGGCATCTCACCGAAGACCCACGCACTGCCGTTGAGTTATGCCAGGCTGTTCCAGGCCTGGGTGTGACGCTCGACCGCAGCTACTACATTTGTGGCCGGTACGCCAATCAGTCGAGTGATAACATTTATCCCTATGTTTATCACATGCACCTGCGCGACACCTCGCCGACAGAACTGCAGGTTCCAGTTGGCTTGGGCGAGCTCGACTATGCCCGGGAAATCGCCATGCTCCGCCGGTCGGGCTATACACGAGCGCTGTCGGTTGAAATTCTCCCTGAACTACTAGGGGGCGTCGATCGTGCGTTAGAGCTTCGCAAGATTCGGATGTTGCTGGAGACGTTGCTTTAGTCAGGCAGCAACAGTCGAGGGCTGGGCGAACCGCACTCACTTCAAGGCCGGGTCAATTCTGGTGAGCGAGACGTCTCCGCCCAGTTAATCACGCCTGTAGCGAGATCAACTGGCAAGCTTCATTTTCCGCTGACAACAGGTTTGTCCAATCCCCTTCTAGTGAATGAGACGGTGATCGGACCAGCGTGGCCAAAAAACGCTCGCCTCTGACCAGGCGACCACTGGAGTTCTTCATCACTAGTGCGGAACCAGCTTTGCTCGTCGCCAGTGGTAGCAAATCAAGCGGACCAAGATCGGGATGGGCCCCCTGTAAGAATTGCAGCTCGCGAAAGATTGACAGGTCGGGGTTCGATGCCCGGCTATCGGTCCCCAACGCGACTTGGCCGCCAAGTTCCATCAACCTTCGCCACGGATGATCGAGGTGGCCAAACCCCGCATGTGTTCGTGGACAGTACACCAGCGTCAGGCTCGGTTGCCCCGATATCCACTTCAGCTCGTCCGGAGTCAAATAGTTGCCATGAATCACCAGGCCACTCACGCATTGGGCCAAGCCTTCCAGCTCGGTTCGAACCGTTCGATTTCCAAAGACACCCGTCGGCCATTGGTCAAAGTCCTGCAGCAACTGGGCTAGGCTTCCGGTCCCTTCAGCCAACAGTTGAAGCTCGTCTTGCGTCTCTGCCAGATGCATCGTCACTGGCACCCGTTCGCTGTTGGCGAGAGCAATCACTTCGCTAAAAAGCTGCGGGTGAACGGTGTACGGAGCATGAGGGCTGAGCCCGGCCGCCAACCCCAGCTCTTGGGAGACCTGGAGATGTTTTTGGGCCATCGTCACTTGAGCCGAGATGTTTTCTGGCTTCAGCGTGAAGACTTCACGAAAGAAACGACCCTGAATATTGGTGGCATGGTCGTCGGTACAAATAGAAACCAATGCAGCCAGATCCGCCCGGGCTAAATCATACGTGACGATCTCCCCAAACCCGATTGTCCCGCTCGTTCGAAGTTCGTCGAGGCCTGCTGCCAGTGCGCTTTGCGGATAGTCAGCCGGGGCTTGGCGACGCTGGGCGACCACCCCTTTAATCCAATTGGCAAACGGCCGCATGGGTGCAGTAGGCTCATGTTGCCCACTAAACTCGAGGTGAGTATGGGCATTGATTAACCCCGGAATAATGGCGACTGGTCCCAGGTTCTGCGCTGTTGCGTCGACTCCTTTATGGATGTCAACCAGCAGACCATCGCTCATGATCAGGGTCGCATTTTCAAGCGGCGGCTGATCGGGCTCCGTCCAGATCCACTTCGCAGTAATCCGGCTTTCGAGCGATCCCATTGGCCTCGTCCTCTCAATCATCACCATCACGTCGTCAACGCTTGCCGAACCCCTACCACCACGAACACCACTTGGTTAACCGCCAGTACCAGCCAAAAATCGGATTAGCCACTTTTTGAACCGCAGCCGAGGGCAACAGCTCTTTAGGGAACGTTGCACAGAACTGGCGTGTGGTTTCGTAGTCGCTCACTTGTCGTAACCGCTGGTAGGACTGACGCAACGTCCATGTTTCTCGCCATGCAGACCCATCAAACAATCCGCACCATAACCGAACTCGCGTTGTCAATAACCCTTCACTTAACGCGAAGGCCAATTGCCCCAATTCCATGAGGGCCAGAGCCGGGCCAAGCAGTACCAGTGTTTGCCAGCGATACACCGCCAGCAGCAACCGCCAGCGATTCCGCTCCAGATGATAGTAGCTCCGCGAAACATGACTGAGCGTGTGGCGATGTTGCACCACAGCCGTTGGAACCAGCCAGACTTCGCAGCCCATCAACCTCGCCTGCCACGACAGGGCCACGTCTTCGAGATACATGAACCAATAGGGTGGAAACAGCGTGGCCGATTTCAACCAGCTGGCCCTAATGGTTACCGCCGCCCCCGATGCTGAATCAATCGATGCTGGCTGCGTCCCAATCGAACTGACTGGCTGCCGGTAGTCCGTCATCAATCCGAACCCAAGATAATGGCAGCGATTGCCAGACGTGTTAATCAGCTCCGGTTCACTAAGCAGCGTGACAAGCGGCTGAGCCAGGACCGCTCGAGGGTGAGCCGCCAGAAACGAAATCAACTCCTCCAGCCAGTTCCCCTGCGGCAGCGTATC
>JAIXVG010000505.1 GCA_027483145.1 Planctomyces sp. | reverse complement strand
TTCACCCCGCCAGTGGGCATCAGCCGGATTTGGGGAAGCGGCCCCTTGAGCGCCTTCAGGTAAGGTGGGCCACCAATTTCTGCAGGGAAGATTTTGACCATCGGTGCCCCTGCTTCGGTAGCTGCCAGCACTTCGGTGGGAGTAAAGACCCCGGGTAACACCAGTTTGTCGTACCGATGACCCATGCGAATGACATCCAGGTTTAGCGTCGGCGAGACCAGAAACTCGGCCCCCGCCAAAATGGCAATTCGAGCGGTCTCGGTATCGAGAACTGTCCCCGCACCTAATAGCACATGCTTCCCAATGTCTCGCTGCACATCCTTAATGATTTCGAGAGCACCGGGGACCGTAAAGGTCACTTCCAGGATATCAATTCCCCCTTCGTAGAGGGCGCGGGCTGCGGCCACCAACTGATCGGCCCTGTCTGAGCGAATGATGGCAACTAGCCGCCGATCAAGAATGCGGCTGAGACTGGAATGCTGACTCATGGGCGTTGATTTCTATGGTAAGGGCTATTGGCACGGTCGCGCGAATCGCTAGATCGGCGCTCGCACAATCTGAAGCTCGTAGCTGTTTGCTGCCGTAAAGACTAAGCAACCACTGTTCAGCCCGGAAGTGAATGACAAGTCAATTGTTTCATGACGATTCAAGCTGCAACAATCGCGCAGCCCTTTGGAATATCACTGGTACTGCCAGGGGGAATTCCTAGCTGATTGCCGCGTACTTCTCGGCGAACTCGATGACCCACTGGTCCAAAAGCTCGTTGTAGGAGGGGAGGTTCAGGTCTTGCAGTTGCTGAAAGTGCGACCGTGTCAGGACCTCTTTGTTACGAATGGCTCCTCGACTAACCAGCTCCAAAATTCGAGTCGATGTATAAGGCTTCACCAATAATTCGAGGTGACTGTAAAGTTGACTCACCCCCTGTCGACGTGCTGCCACAATATCGTCTCGGCTGATCTTTGCTCCCCAGCCTTCCGGCGTCACAATCGTCTTGTACTCGAACCCGGGAAAGGCGTTTGTCAGCTTTTGCAATGCTTGTTCGATTCGTTCTGAGAGCTCGACGCGACCTTGCGAATGGAGCGTTCGAAACTGCTCATCGGTCAATTGAGCAGAGATTCGCTCCTGGCCGGCTGCTGTTCGCTGTTTCTGGCCACGCTCGATGGCTTTGGCGAGCCGGTCATCAAAATCCATGGGTAAAAACTCTCTAAGTGGCATAGCCAGAAATTCGGGACCAATCGCCCTGCTTGGGGCTTCGCCGAACCTGGTTCATGCCAAGTTTCCGAAGCGGCCGGGCGCGTTCGGAAAGAGTATCGCAGCAATTTCCCGCGTTTGCACGTCAAAATGTGCTCCGGAAAAGACGTGAGTAGACCCTTCTCGGCCGGTCGAGCTAACTGGGAACTGCTTGGACGGACTGGTGCGCTATAGAAACAGTGGACGGCTACCTGACAAAAGCGAGTGAGGGAAGCAGGGCCTGAAATCTCGCTCCTCGCATGGCCTTACCAAGAGCCAACGAGCGAGCCATTTTGCGATTGTATTGCGCTATTGGCCAATTCCTGCTCGATAATGGACATCGCCGTAGGGGTGCCGTTCGCTTCTGGCCGGTATCGCCATTCTGGACGCCGATAGGCCTCGGAGCGAGACAGGAATTGGACAATGTCTGATTGAGTCAATTCTTCAAGCCCAACCCACTCGCCAGCCCCCATTTGCTTGACGAAATGAGCATTAATCAATTGTTCGTGGTGAGATAGCTCTGGAATCGCCAGGATCGGCTTCCCAAGAAATGAGGCTTCCCCCAGGAGTTGGTTTCCAGCAGCCGAGATGAGGGCCTGGCAACTGGCCAGGTCGCCCACAAACGTACTCTCTGCCAGTGGGTGAAACGTGATATTCTCGAAGGGGGCCTGCTCACCAAGCCCATAGATCTTGACGGGTAAACCGCATCCGACAAACTGGTCGACAACACTGCGAGGGGTCTCGGCCCGAAGATACGACAGGATGAATGGTTCGCAACTGACTTCGGCGTTCGACACTTCCTGTCGTAACAGGGGGCCGATCTGGTCGACGTACTCGAAACCAGGTTTGAGCGGTGGTGTAAAGAATGACGAAGCAACTGTTCGGGTGGGGCTGGTGCTATACCAGCGAACGGCATGACTCATCAGCCAGGCGTAGCGCTGGAGGTCGGCTGGCAGAGTCGAAAAGTCGTAGCTGAGCAGCACCTGTTGATGGTCGAGGCTGATCCAGGGGAGCCCCATGGTATTGGCCGCCCGGGGTAAGGCTGGCTCGAAATCGACGATGGCCAGGTCTGGTTGCTCTGCTTCAATCCGCTCCGAAAAGCCGCGGACCAGGGGGCCTAAGTCGTACCACGCATACTCCGCCCCGGCGTAGAGGGTTTTCATTAAATCGAGCTGGCCTGCCGTGTAGTGAAATCGCAGTCCTGGAATACGGACTAGTCGGACATCACCCGTGACCGAGCTCGAATAAAACTTGGCCAGAAAATCGTAAGCCTGATCAGATGCAAATAAGACGAACTGATGTTGAGACTTGAGCTGTTCGACCAGCGTCCGAACCCGAACAGCGTGTCCCCGCCCCTCGCCTGCCATGCTGTAAAAGATTTTCGCCATTTGAGAAGACTCCTCTTCTTGCTACGCGAAACCTCAGTTCGCTGTGTTGCACCGGCCGATTGCCGGACTGCAGCCACTTCTCAATAAGTGTACAGCTAGGCCCCCCAATCATTGCGAAGATTGTCTTAATTTTTGGTCAGATATTGAAAATGCTCAATAGATGCCGTGGCCAGTTCCAAACTTGGGCGGCGTTGGTTGGCTCCTGCCTACGGGACCGCGAAGCCGAAAGCGGGCTTTCATCTTCTGAGGAATGCTCGCAGCTTTGAATCATGCCGACTGAAGGTACGACGCACCTCAGGCTGACATGCTTGGAGCATTTCAGAGTCGACCGACAAGTCGCACGGCTGGCAAGCCAGCTGTAGCACCCGGCCTAGTCCTGTTCATGCAAATTGGCCACAGCGCAAGAACCTGATGTCATTTCTTCGCGAGCCGTTTCGAATCATTCACCAGAAACAACTTACTCGGCCGGTTCGACTGCTCGTAACTTCCCATCGCAAAACCGGCATGCGACCAGTTGGCCGACATACTTCGGGGCAATCCGAAGTTGCTCCTGGCAGTGTGGGCACTTCGAGTAAACCTGGTAGTCCTTCAGGCTTGGGTGAGCCAAGTCGAGCCGAAAGTCACCCGAGCAATACTTGCACAAGACTCTTTCATTCTCGTACTTGGCCGAGATCTTGAGTTCGCGCCGGCACTTGGGGCAATCGACAAAATAGCCCTCGACAGGCACATCAGCCATACTGTCGACTTCAGGAAGCGGCACAAACTGGGGAATCTCGACGCTGTCTCGTTCGAGCTCCGGATTGAGCAGCGCTCGGCAAGTCCGGCAGTGAATGACATTGGCGGGCATGTCGTCACCGCAAGTGGGGCACGGGCCTCCGGGCCAGGCAGGCATGATTATTCCTTTTCCATCAAACTCTAGCGAAGATAGCCGATGACTCTGGACAACTGATGCTGAAAATCGGTCGAAACGATTCTCAACCGTAACATAGTTCCAATTCGGCTTGCCTGAGGCCCGACGGCAAAAGTTGCCTCCTGGTCGGGTGGGTTACCCCCTCCCGTTGGGAAGATCGCTAAAGGTTGAACCGCCCGATGTCGCACCTCTGGTTAGGCCCGTGCAAACCTGCATGAGGTTCAGACAGCCGACAGTTCATACCTTCAACTCTTGTTTTAATTGATTCTCGGGAGAAGTTGCAACCAGTTTCTGGGTGATTACAGCCAATCGAACGACCGAGAATCAGCCAGCGTGCCATTCTCGCTGGCACCCTCATTCGCGGGGTCGACAATGAATCGAGGCTGATGTGTGGCTGGAAGTTATTAAGCCTCTCGGCAGAACCATGGATCGATCGTTTGCAATCTACGGTTTTGTCGGCGAAGTCCCTTCGATGCATGCCAGTTGATGGATCGATCTAAAGTAAAGCCGTCCATTAGCGACCGCTGGAGTCGAATGGCTTGTTTCGCCGAGCGGGTTTTTGCCAAGCAGCTCGTACTTGGGGCCCGTCTTCAGCGCAACGACCTGCCCTTCCTCATCGATGCAAAACAGTTTCCCGTCGACCATGATCGGCGAGCCACTGAATTTTCCACCCACTCGCTCGGACCAGAGAGTTTTGTCGGCAGCCGGATCGAAACACGAGACAATCCCGCCGTCACCCCACAAGTACAGGTAAGGTCCATCAGCCACGAGGCATGGCACATACGGAAGCTGTTTGTCTTTACGAAGCTTCTCGACTGGTGGCCTGTCGGAAGTGGCCGTTAACGGGTCAACCCCTAGCAGCAGCGTTCCCTTCCCCCCTTGCCCGCAGTGGGCGTAAACCAACCCTTGTCCCACGACGGCCGAGGCAACAGTTCGCTGCGGCAGAACAGCCGACTGCCAGTTAAGCTTACCCGTTAGCGGATTGAGACTGGTTATCCCTGTGGCCCCATTGACGCACAGAAGCTGGAAGTCGTTCGCGCCTTGCGGCTGCCACAAGGCAGGAGTCGCATACGAGGCCTCACGCGAGGCCCGGGGGGTCGTCCAGACCGGCTTACCCGTTGCACAATCGAACGCCATGATCGAACTGGGGCCATCTTGATCGTTAGGAACGACTAACAAATTCCGATAGATGACAGGCGAAGCACCCTGCCCGTGCTGCCCCGCAAAACCAGGCAGGTCGACTTCCCATGCCAGTTCGCCAGTCACTGAATAGGCGGTAATTGAGTATCGCTGATCGTCAGCCGCGAGCGAGTAGACCCGCTCGCCGTCAGTGACCGGGCTCGCCGAGTAGTAGCTGTTTTTGTCATGCTTCCGGTTAGCACGAAATGGTTTGAACCTGGTCCACAGGGTTTGTCCCGTCGCTGAGTTAAGGCAGACAATGCCGCGCTGCGACCCAGTGTCCTGAGCCGTTCCGACGAACAGGTACTCCTCCCAAATCACCGGGGAAGAGTGCCCTTCTCCGGGAATGGTGACC
>JAIXVG010000462.1 GCA_027483145.1 Planctomyces sp. | reverse complement strand
TCTGATCGCCGCTGTGCTACGGTGAATGGGAGCGCCTGCCTTCCTCCGACTTCCGAACCCATGCTCCTGCCTGACATGCGCTGGAGGCAGGTCGCCTCTCCCTCTATCCGACCGATTATCGAGGTGCGACTTGCTATCCCAGTGTCTCCAAAATTCGTCTTCCCAATCAACTAGAAATCGATTGCGTTCCCCCAAGCCTACCCAATCGCCCCAGCTTCTTCAGGGGTTGCAGCTCCCTGACCATTTCGTTCACGCCAAAGCCGGGCCGTCTCGTGATCGCCGACCACAATCTGGAACCCCAAATCTTCCACCATTTTGAAGTCTTCCTCAGCCGGCTGACCCTTCGTTGTCAAATAGTCGCTGACAAACATCGAGTTCGCTGCATACAGGCTCATTGCCTGCATCGATCGAAGGTTAACTTCACGTCCGCCGGAAACTCGTAGCTCAACGGTCGGGTTTGTCAGCCTGAAGAGGCACAGTGCTCGTAGACAGTCTCTTGGGTTCAGGTGCTCACTCGCTTCGAGCGGCGTTCCATCAATCGCATGTAAAAAGTTAACCGGAATCGATTCGACCACTAACTCGCGCAATTGGAAGGCCACATCGACCAGATCGTCAAACGTTTCCCCCATCCCCACAACGAGGCCGCTGCAAAGTTCGATCCCTGCTTCTCGCACGACCTTAAGGGTATTGAGGCGATCCTCGTAAGTATGAGTCGTGCAAATCTGCTCGTAGAACCGGGCGCTGGTATTCAGGTTATGGTTGACTCGATCGACCCCCGCCCCTTTCAACGTCTGGGCCTGCTCTGCTGAAAGGAGTCCCAGGCAGCAGCAGATATGCAGCCCGTACTGGTCCTTAATTTTCTTGACGATTTTTGAAAGATGATCGACTTCGCGATTACTGGGACCCCGACCAGAAGCCACAATGCAATAAGTGCGGGCCTGCGACTCTACCGCTTTTGCTGCCCCTTCCAGCAGCTTCGCTTCGCTCATGATCGAGTACCGGGGAATATCGGTCTCTGCCACCAGGGATTGCGAGCAATAGCCACAATCTTCCGGGCAAAGTCCACTCTTGGCGTTCTTCAGGAAGTAAAGGTGCACTTTGGTGCCAAAGTGAGCCTGACGGACTCGATACGTCGCTGCCAGCAAATCCAAAATCTGCGAATCGGGCGAGTTCAAAATCGCCAGTGCTTCCGACCGCGAAACAGCAGTTCCAGCCAGCACACTGTTGGCCAGAGAATTCCAGGAAAAACCAGAGGCATCAGCCATGGAGGTGCAGCTTTCCGTCGACAACCAATGAGAACGAATCAGGACGCGGACTAATCGCGGTCAACTGCAAGAAACAGGCCCGCCGCCGCAATCCGCAAAGAGTAGCCGGAAACTGCGTCAAACGGCAAGGTTTCGCAGCAAAACGGGAGGGCTTCCGATTCGTGGCGCTTCCCTGCCACCCAAAGTTGATCTTTCCAAGCTTGAAAGTGGAGCGTCCATTGGCTGCGGGCAGTTTCAGTCGCCCACAGTGCCCATGCTCCCGTCCCCCGGCCGGCTGAACGTAAAGACTTTGCCGCTGTTAGTCGCACGAAGCACCAGTTCGCTGGCACTAGCTGAGTCGATCTCGTAGTCGAACTCCCCCCCGAACAGCCGGCATAACGTATTGGCCGTTCCCGATGGGCGCCCGCCGGTCATTTTCAAGTGCAGGCTGCTGCCGTTCAAAGTCCAATCGAAGTCGAACTCGATTTTCTCTCCGTATAACATGGCCCCCACACCACTAAGTTCCAGCGACATGCAGCCCTGCCCGGCCGATTCAAAACGAAATGTCCGTAAGCCATGAAAAAAATCGCTCCATGCCCCGTTGGTCAAATGGATCGCTTCGGCCGGTAACCCGTCAGCCTCTGCGGTGGCGGCGATTTTGCCCGGAGGGTGGTTTGCTGATTCGACAGCCCCCAATTCATCGACGATTGCTGCGTATTGAATCTGCGATTCGCCTTCCCCGGCTGTTCCTCCAGCCTGAATCACACCCTTATTTGCGGGGGTGGGGAGCATCCCTGGCGAATGGCCCAGGTTTGGCCTGGAAACTTGCGATTTAGCCGGTCCGGTCGCCCATCGGACAACCAGCAACATGGCCGCGGCTAAAATCATCAGCCGCAGTCTCTTCCACGTATTCTTTGGTTTGACCTTCGGCTTCAGTTCACTGCCGTGCAATTTGGGTTCGTCTCCGAGAGCCTTGGACATTCGACCGCCTCCTGCGGTTTGACAAATCCCGGGAAAGACCGGTCATCAATCCCCGGGCCTTCCAGAACATGCTAGACGCCTCGCTGTCGCCGATGTACCCGCGATAGCCAGAGCGGTCAATCTCTTTACGGGCGAGGCCTCCTTTTCGCTTCCACTTTTGCACCGGTCATCCCGCAGGGAACTGGGGTTGGCGGACAAGCTGAAATCCGATACCTCATCGGCAGTTACGGCTGGTTGGTCGGAACGACGCGGCCAGCATTGAGTGCCACCAGTGTGGTCTGGTCTTTTTGATGGCCATCCAATGGTCGCATTCATGAACTCCAGTTATTGCAGTCATTGCCCACAAGGACTTGGCGGATGCCCGAACAGTTGCTGATAGCCTCCGGGGAAACGGGGTCCAGCTTGGCCAGCCATAACCGGCTTCTGACTTCGAGTAGTTCGCCCAGAATCTGGTATCGCGAACCTTCGGTCATGTTTATCGTGCTGTTGGTGATCGGAACCTATTTCAGCCGCATTGGGGCACTCCCCATTCGTGGCGAAGAATCTCGCCGTGGGGCGGTCGCAGCCGAGATGGCTCGCGAAGGGAAATGGATTGTACCCCGCTTTCAGGGTGACCCCTTCTTCATGAGTAGCCGTCCACCGCTTCAGGCGTGGATGATCGCTCTTGCAGGATCAATTCGTGGCCAGATCGATACGATTGCGGTTCGCTTACCAAGTGTGATGGCACTCTTGGGTGTGGCGTTTTTATTGTATTGGTATACGCGGCACTTTCTTTCTGAAACGGGAGCGATGATCGCTGCGGCGGGTTATGCCACGATGGGGCAAGTGTTGGAACTGGGACGCCTGGGCGAGTCGGACCTGCTATTCACCATTTTTGTTAGTAGTTCTCTACTGCTGTGGCACGGTGGGCTCTTGCGAGGTTGGCGGCCTGTGTGCATGTGGACGCTGGCCTACGCCTGTGCCGCTTGCGCCACGCTGACGAAGGGACCTCAGGCCCCGGTTTACTTTGCCGCTTCGATTGGCACTTATTTGCTGTTCACTGGCCAATGGAAGCTGGCCCTCAGCCGCAGTCATGCACTGGGTATCATGACCTATTTCCTGATCTGGGGATCATGGCAGCTCGCATTCTATTGGCAGATGGGGATCGCCGGAGTCAGGCATATCTACCTGGGTGATGTATTGATGTATGGCCAGGATCGCTCCTGGTTGACCGTAGCCCATCACGTGGCCACCTATCCGCTCGAAGTCTTCTGCGGATGCCTGATGCCCTGGTCGATCCTGCTGTTATGTTACGCCAATCCCTATTTCTATTCGCGACTTGGCTCGGCCCGCTTGCCCGTGCTGTTTGTGGCTTCTTGTTTGCTGGTCACTTTTCCAACGGTCTGGTTTGTCACAGGGGCGCGAACTCGCTTTTACATGCCTCTCTACCCTTGCGTGGCAATCCTTGTCGGGATTGCGGCCGAACGTTGTTTGCAAGATCCAGTGGGGACCGTCTTCAAACGGTTCTGGAGTCAATTCATCTGCACTCTGGCTGCGGGTGCCCTGGCATTTGGGGGATACGTTTGCGTTGCTTCAATAAGAGGGCAATCGTGGTTTGTGGAAACTCCGGGGATGGCCATCGGGTTTGCAGTGGTGGCAGTGAGTGTCGCCGTCAGTTTGTTTCTTTTGCGCGGGGGGCGTTCCATGTGGGAAGGCCGCCTGGCTGCCGGGATCGCCGCCAGCTTTATTGGCCTTTCGTTTTGTTGGGTCGCTACCAACTCGATGCAATCGCTGAGCGTCGACAAAGTGGCTCAAATGGCGCTACTCAAGTCGCGCATTCCAGCCGGAGCGCAGCTTTATAGTCTGGGGACCGCAGACCACGCGTTTGTCTTTCTATATGGCGAACCAATCAAGCGACTGCCGCTGGCTGTCACTGCGGACAAATTGCCTGCTGATTGTGACTACATTTGCTTCCGAATCGCCGACTTTCCGCAGCCAGACACAGTGCCATTTCCCTATCAATTGGTTGGCAGCGTCACTTACGGTCGCAATCTCGTTGAAGATGAACTTCCGTACTTGATGGTGGTGGGCCGCGTCGAGCGCGACCAGTCACCTCGTTCGAAGCCAACCACGGCCGATGTCATCGCAAACTACACCGACCTCGCCCAATCAGCCCGTCGGTAAGGCGTGTTCGGAGTTTCGTATTGGATCCTCCGCTAAGAACCTATCCGAGAACCCGGTTGGGCCTGTTCGAAAACACATCGATTTCAGCCAAATCCGGACGCATCAGAGGGTTTTCGGATAGGCTATAAAGATCGAGGCCGCGATCACTCGCCAAGCTTCCTCAGCACCACCCCAGCCAGCGCCACATCCTCTGCTGCCAGCCCAACGCTCTTAAACAAAACGACCCCATCTGGCGAATCGGTTTGCGACATCAACTGCCGTAAACTTTTGGCCCGGCTCCAATCGAACAGCCCCGCTGCTTCAGCCGCAATCAGCTCTCCCGCTTCATGCTGGCATGCGGGAATGTCATCGCACACCACTAACGCTGCACTGGCCACCAATGCCGGTTCGACCTCGCTCTTATGCTGATAGTTACTGCCAACGGCGCAAATGGCCGCATCGGGCTTAATCGCAGAGCTCGATATCACCGGTACGTTGCTAGTCGTGGCCGTAATGACCACATCTGCATTTCGTGTCGCGTCATCAGCCGTCGCTGCTCCCTTTACTGGAACGCCAAACTGGCTTACCCATCTGGCAACAGTCTCGGCCAAGGCCACGCTGTTTCTCGAATAGGCAACAATTTCCGCGTTCGGAAGTACCGACACTGCTGCCGCGATCTGCGTTTCTGCCTGAAAACCAGTACCAATACAAGCAATTTGGTAATTGGTTTTGGGACGCAGCATGTGCAGCCGTTCCAGGAACAAGCCGGTCACTGCCCCGGTCCGCAATTGACCAAGGCGATTGGCTTCGATGATGGCCACAGGCATTCCGGTCATGGCATCGAACAGCGTGACCAGAAAATTTGCCCCAGCTCGCGTCGTCGTATACGACTTCACGCCAACGTATCCCATCTCGGGGACATTGGCCGCCATCGTGTGCAGCGTGATTCCCTTCGAGGCAAGCCGCTCACGCGGAAGATTGACAACACTCGTCTCGCCCAGTTGAAACAACTGCCGCATTGTTGCAATGGCGGTTGGCATCTCAACGAGGCTGCCAACTTCTTGCTCAGTCACATACCTGGGACTCATCCGCATCTCCGGGTATGCCTGTTCCGAACTGCTTTAATGGACACGGCTGAAGCTACTTCTCTTCGGCCAACTTGACGATATCGGGGAAGCTCCCCTTCAGGTTTTGATAAAGCTTCCCGTACATCGGGTAGGACTTGTTGTAAACCCGCTTCGCTTCGGAACCGGGGTCGGTTGTGGTGTTAACCCGAATGGCTGCACCGCATGCTTCAACCACACCTTTGTAATAGCCGGTCCCTGCCGCAGCCAGGAGGGCTACCCCATAAGCAGGCCCTTCTTCGGCATTGATGGTCACGACTCGCCGAC
>JAIXVG010000257.1 GCA_027483145.1 Planctomyces sp. | reverse complement strand
GAAATAGGGCATCATTAACACCTGCGTTGCCCCTTCGGCGACGCACTGCCGAGCCGCATCCGGGATCGTCGGCTCGGCTAATTCCAAATAGCTGACGGCCACGCGCTGATAACCGCCTCTTTCTTTGACCTGCTCGGCCAGCTTCACCAAATCGAGGTTGGCCGCTGCCTTGCGACTTCCGTGAGCGATCAGCAGCACCGATGTCTGGTCGGTCGAAATTGATGGGACGGCTGACTGGTCGAGCATGCTTCGCGCATTTCCAATTGTGGGTTTGATTTCAGAAAAAACGATCTTTTCATTCTAGCGGGTGACCCACTTTTGGCGCCCGATCGGACCAACAAACTCGCGAAGCTCGATTCTCCAATGAGATCCCAATCGCCCGAAGTAGTGAACCTCTGTCTAACACCTCTCCCTGCAACGACCATCAGAACAGCGTCGCTGGGACTGCCGCCAGCGGGAAGCGAGCAGTATCGTATTGAGAGTCATCTCATCCCAAGAAAGCTCATCGCGGAATTTTAACTGGTTATCGACATGAGTTCCGCCACCCCACAGCCCGCAACAGGCAACCCCGGTAGCCAACCCGATCAGCCAGCTCCCTCACCACAGGAAGAGCCGGTTGCTGTTGAGCAGCCGCTGGCGCCTGTTCAAATTCCTGGGCCCATGCCATCCAAAGTGGGGCCGTACGTCATCCAATCGCTCATCGGCTCGGGCGGCATGAGCAATGTCTATCTTGGTAACGACCCAGCGACCGGAGAACCGGTCGCTGTGAAGGTTCTGCCAGCCTCCATGGCCCGCGAGGATGGGTTCGTGCGTCGCTTTCAGCGAGAAGTCGAAGCGCTAGAACGCCTGAAGCATCCATCAATCGTCCGCTTCATCTCCAGCGGCTTCGATAACGAAACCTGCTACCTGGCGATGGAATACGTCCCGGGCGAAACCGTCATGCAGCGGCTGAAGCGTGACAAACGAATCCCCTGGCCCGAAGTGCTGCATCTCACCCGGCAAATCTGCGGAGCGTTAAAGGCCGCGCACGATGCCGGAGTTATCCATCGCGATCTCAAACCCTCCAATCTTCTGATCACGCCTCAGGGACAGGTCAAGCTAACCGACTTTGGTGTCGCTCAAGTATTCGCGGGAGAAAAACTAACGATCACCGGCGGCGTCATCGGAACAGCCGAGTACATGTCCCCTGAGCAGGCTCAAGGGCATCGGGCCACCAAGCGCAGCGACCTCTATTCGCTGGGTGCCTTAATGTACGTCATGCTGACGGGGCGACCGCCGTTTACCGGCAAGACTTCTCCCGAAGTCATGCAGAAACATCTCTACAATCAGTTCGATAAAGCTAAGTCGTATGTTCCTGACATTCCCGATTGGCTCGACGATGTCGTTGCCCAACTGATGGAGAAGTCCCCCGACAAACGCTTCCCTGATGCGGGAGTCTTGCTTCGAAAACTCGAAGAGCTGCAGCGACTATCCGAATACCGACAGCAGCAGCTTGAAGAAGGGGTCCCTGCCGAACTGCTGGGATTGGGTCGGTTAACTGCTCGTCCCAAGGGGGCCACTTTCGCTCGCAATTTCGTGCGGGACGAAGTCCGCCGCATGCATGCGCCGACACTTGCACAGCGCTGGCTCGATAACTTGTGGGTTCTCCTCAGCCTGCTGGCTTTGGTCCTTTGGTTTATCTGGTATTGCGCAACGCCTGTTCAATTGACCGAGCAGGAGATGTTTCAGGTTGGGAGTCGCATGCTCTATCAGGCACCAAACGCCGACTGGATCACAGCCCGCGATCAATACTTTCTGCCGCTGCTCACCAAAAACCCGCAAAAATGGCGCGATAAGGTTGAACCTTATCTAGAACAGATCGAACTGTACGAACTCGAGTCGAGCCTCTCGCCCCGCCGCAGGGCCACCAAAAACGATGCCCCCCTCACAGAGCCCGAGCGGCTACTCCGTTTGGCGAGGTTGGCCCTCGATGGTGGGGACGCCCCTAAAGCCGAACAGATTTTGCTCAGCTTAACGGCCCTCCTGGAAGGCAATCCTCAATACTCCGCCGTGGAGAAGGTCGTTCGTCGCCAGTGGGAAATGCTGCAGCAGCGGCAGCTCGATCCCGGCGAACGCCACGCCTTCGTCACCGCAGCTCACGAGCGGGCCGATCTTTACGCCAAAGAAGGTGATGTCGTGAAAGCGCGGCAAATCTGGCTGGCAACTGTTCGCCTCTACGAAGATGATCCTCAGTTGGCCGACGGCGTCGCGATTGCCAAACGCCGCCTGAAAGATATCGAACCAACCGGCGCCGAATAATCACGGCGATGAGGGGCCAATGCATTCTATTTGGACAACACTATTCGCCCTCACTGCGTTCCCGTTGCTGATGGGCAGCAGCCTGTTGGGTGCATCCCCCCAACAGCGAGACTCGGCCCAGCTCCCTGTTTCCAGTGATATCGCCAAAAGCCTCGAAGTGCTCGATGAGCTACTAGCTGCCGAACAATGGCAGCAAGCACTCGAACTCCTTACCCATATTCTTGATGATCAGAACGCCAACCTGGTCCCGGTGACCGAATCGCTACAGTTGGGAAGATTTAACCAGCCCCACAAGCTCTATCAGCATGCCGGGGATCTGGCAAAACAGTCCCTGTCTCGGTTGCCCACAGAGACCGTCAAGCAGTTTCAAGCGAGTGCCCAGCGGCAGGCCGCCGTTTGGTGGAACGAGTGGGAAGAAACCGGTCAGACGGAGTTCCTCCACCGCATTGTTCGCCGTGCCCCCTTCACGCCATCCGCCCAATTCGCCCACCTCACTTTAGGCGACGCTGCGTGGAATAGTGGTGATTACCCCCTCGCTCGACATCATTGGCAAGAGGTCCTTTCGCCGTTGGCCATGCCCAAACCGGGAGAATCCCCCGAATTGGATGGCTCTTGGGATATCTGGTGCAGAATTCCTCTGCTGTCTGCCCGCCTCATTTTAGCCACGCTGTTCATGGGGCAGCTTGATGCGGCTGCGGCCGAACTCACTGATTATCGGGTGGTTTACCGAAATGACTCAGACACACTCGCCCGACGTACCGGCCTGTTAGCCGTCATTCTTCAGGAACTCCTCGACGAGGCGCGGGAACGAGCTAACTCGAATCAGCTTACCAATCGGCAAACCGATTTTGGGTTGCCGATCTGGAGCTTTGAACTCCCAACCACCTCGACTGAGCTCAATGCCAAAACAATCTGGCTTAAAAATCAAGCTGCTCGGGTTATCCCAACTATCAGTGATCTCGAAGGGGGTACTTCCGTTGTTTTCGCCAACGATGGCCAGACCATCACCGGATGGCGTAGCGATTCCGGGCTGCAGATTTGGCCGTCCAACCCAAACAACTCATCTCTGTCCTTAAGACAACCCTTGCCGATATCAACTCGAACGCTTTATCCACCTCTCGGGAATCAGTTTTCCATTGAACCCGACTTGCGCGGAACGGGATTTCCACTTTGGACCATCAGCGCCGACGGTCGCTCGGTCATGGCCGTTATGGGCACCGGAGTGGCTGGTTATGCCAGTAGCGAAGCCCGGCAGCCCTTAAGCGAACTTGTTTGCCTTGACCTCGGGCGCGAAGGAGCACTCCGCTGGAAATTTCTCCCCGATGACCTACTCCCAACCGACAGCGGCTGGGAATTTGAAGGAAGCCCCCTGCTGGAACAGGGGATCGCCTACCAGCTTCTGGTTCGCCGGAGAACTCTGCTCGAATTTCGGGTCACGGCAATCGACTCGGTAACTGGTGAAGTCCGTTGGACCCGGCCGATCGGCAAGGGGCTGCTCAATGTCCCCGCCAACCAGAATCGTATCAGCCATTTACGATTAACCAGGGGTAGTGGCCTGTTGGTGGTCGCGACCGACTGCGGATTCATTTCGGCCGTTCATCAGCATGATGGTCGCCTCGCCTGGAGTATCACTTACCCTACCACGCCAGATAAGCCTCAGTCCAAGGAATCGCCGGCCGCTGGTTCGGCCAGCAAAGTCCTCTATGCGAATGGGGCTTTCTTTGTGGCGACTCACGATCAGCCCCAACTATGGCGAATTGACGCCACTTCAGGCGACGTCGTCTGGTCGAAACGCCTTCCTGAGCAGGGAATGGTCCCTGTCGGCCTGCATGAGAATACTCTGGTCATTGCGGGCCAGTCGTTATCGGGCGTCGACAGCCAGACCGGACGCACCAGATGGACCTATGCCCCTGATGACCCAGATACTAATGGCTTTGGCACGGCCGTCATGGCCTATGACCACGTCCTGTTTCCCAGTAGACACCATCTGAAGGCTATCGATGTCGCCGACGGCCAGATTGCTGGCTCGCTCGACCTGCATCAACTAGCCGGCCGCTTTGGCGGCGGCCATCTGCTGAAGCATGCCGATCAACTGATAATCGCCAGCCCGTCCAGCATCACTGGATACTCCAACATAAAGGTGTCAGGAACCTTTTTTAGCGATTTGTCGCCGCGCCAGCCTGTTTCGTCGCAGCTGACCATACCAAATGATAACATTTCCCCTTGAAAACCTGCTCAACTTCTTTAATCTTGTCCCCACGATTCGAATTGACTGACATGGCAACGCTTGAAAGCGAAGCCAATCCATAGAAAGATCGCTTGATGCCCCTGCATGCCGAAGCAGAGCGATACCTGCAACTGCTCGCCCAGCAGCAACTGCCAAGCATGCTGACGGTCCCCGTCGAAGTCACCCGCAGCTTGACGACCATCTCTCCCCCGCCAGCTGACACCCCGCCGCTCGGCCCCGTTGTTGACCATGAACTCACTGGCCCAACGGGACCGTTCCGTGTTCGCACCTATGTCCCCTCATCGGCTGCTGCACCCAAGGGAATCTGCATCTACTTTCATGGCGGCGGCTGGGTGCTCAACAGCATCGATACTCATGATGAACTCGTCCGCCGACTGACTGCCGCCAGTGGTTTCGCCTTTGTTTCGGTCGATTATCACCTGTCACCCGAGGCCAAGTTCCCCATTGCCATTAACGAAGGGGCCATCGCGCTCGAGTGGGCAGCCACCTGGGGCATCGAACAAGGCTGGCCAGCCATTCTGGCTGTCGCTGGCGATAGTGCCGGGGCGAATATCGCTGCTGGCCTTTGCCTGAAGGTTCGTGATGAAGGGGGGCCCAGCATCGCCCGGCAGGTCCTGCTTTACCCGATTACCGATTGCAATTTTGACCGACCTTCGTACCTGGAGAATGCTGAGGGCTACTTTCTCACTCGGTCCGAAATGCAGTGGTTCTGGAACCACTATGTCGCGTCAGCCAGTGACATGCAGCATCCGTATGCCACCCCACTGAACGCTCCCACATTACAAGACCTCCCGGAAGCCTTGATCATCACCGCCGAGTTCGACCCTCTTCGCGATGAAGGGGAAGCCTATGCTGCCGCTCTCGAAAAAGCAGGGGGGACTGTGCAGCTACATCGCTACCCCGGCATGATCCACGGTTTCGTGAAGCGCTTCGAGCACTTCACCGATGGCCGCGTCGCCATCATTGAAGTCGGCACCTGGCTAAAACGCCCCGTCTAGCCTCGACCTGCGCTACGGTCATGTCTCGCGCAGATGGTCTCTTCTCTTGGTGTTGTGTGCCACTGGCTCTGCCAGTGTCTTAATATGCCTTCTCTCCCCCACCCACTGGGCGAGCTTGGGGTGTCCACCCCGGGGTTCTCTTTCTTGCTTATTGAACCCAGCCATTCCAGGCCCCCCGGCAAAACAGCCATCACTGCTTAGAGACCACATCGCGAATCCTGCGCATCCACCTGACAGCCCGCTCACTGAAAAAGCCTCGTTCACCCCATCTGCCCCTGATCAACAATTCTCGCGCAACCCCTCCAGTAATAGTGAGGGGACCATTTTTGTTGCAGGCGGTCTGTCGCAGTCTCCTCTGAAATCGACGTAATCGCTTACCAGGACTTATGGTCCGTACAAAACCGTCGTTTCGACCGATCTCCCCGAACAGCCGTTCCCGGCGAAAACACCTGGTGAAAGGGATCCCATGCCGCGCTATCGTTTTGACCCCGCTTTCCCGGCAAATCAGATTCGCCCAAACAAACCTCTTGACACCACGTGTATTGCTGTCATAATACACTCATGCCAAGCGGACTGCCACTTATCGTTCAACCCTCCTCCGGTGTCCCCATCTACCGGCAACTCATCGACCAGATTCGGGCGATGGTGGCCGGGGGGAAACTGGCCGCAGGGTCGAGCCTCCCCAGCGTGCGGGCACTCGCCCAGGAACTCGACATCAACATGATGACCGTTTCGAAGGCCTATAGCCGACTCGAAGCGGAAGGGTATCTCGTTCGTGATCGAGGTGTAGGCATGCGAGTCGCAGGTGAAGCAGCCGGTTCCGCAGCAGCCCGGCTGGAAGAACTCGCCCCGCTCTCCCATGAACTGGTCGCCCGCGGACGTCAGCTTTCATTGACCGATCAGCAAATCCTGGGTTCAGTTCGCAGCGAACTGAAATCCCAGACCAAACCGTCTTAATGAGCATCGCTCGCAGCAATAGAGGGGCATCATGTCCGAACCAATTCTGTCGGCCCGCAATCTCCAGAAGGCTTACGGCAAACGAGCAGTGCTGAAAGGGGTTACACTCAATGTCCCCCGTGGTGTGGTCGTCGGCCTCGTCGGCAGCAACGGAGCGGGCAAATCAACCTTCTTGAAATGCCTGCTGGGCCTCTTAAGGCCGACCGCGGGAAGCATTCGCCTCCTGGGGGAAGAGGGCTGGGAACTGACCCCCGCCACCAAGGCCAAAATCGGCTATGTCCCTCAAACTAATCGACTCTATCCCTGGTTCAACGTCAGCCAGATGATCGCCTACACCGCCGCCTTTTATCCCGCTTGGGATGAAGGACTTGTCACCCGGCTGATTGCGCAAAGCGGCCTCGACCCGAAACAGCGGGTCTCCTCCCTGTCGACCGGCCAGGCTCAGCGGCTGAGCATTATTCTGGCACTTGGCCACCAGCCCGAAGTTCTGATTCTTGACGAGCCAGCCGCCAGCCTCGATCCCCTGGCACGCCGTGAAGTGTTGACTTCCCTACTAGAGGCGGCCCAGAACGAGAATCGGACGATCTTGTTTTCGACCCACATCATGTCCGACCTCGAACGAGTCGCCTCCCACGTCGCCTTATTGCGCGACGGCCAGATTGACCTGTTCGAAGAATTGGACAGCCTCAAAGACCGAGTGAAGCGGCTGCGTGTCTCAGCCAACCATGATCTCCCTCACGATTTGGCTATCCCCGGATCGCTCCGCACCCAAGTCGATGGCCACTTTGCCACCGTCGCAGTGAATCATGCCACAGCCGCATCCGTCGCTGACCTGGAACACCGCTGGCAAGCAAGTATCGAAGTCGAAGACCTCAATCTCGAAGAAATCTACTTGGAACTGAATCACCGCTAGCGATCGTTGCTGGCACAAACCGACCTTCTGTCCCTTATCCGTGTTCCGATTAACACTACAGCGACAGCGCGCTTGAGATACACCATGATGTCAGACCTTTCCACTCTACAATCGCCCAGTCCCCAGCCGGGAAGGTCGTCGACAGTTGGTGGCATCCTGCGGGCTGTCCTGGTGTCCTATACCCACCGCCCACTCATCTGGCTACTGATTCTGGTCTATGGCGCATGGTGCGGCTTCAGCATTTTGGATGTCATGTTTGTCCGGTCGGGAATGACTCGCCTGATTCCCTCCATCCAACAGGTTGGTCCTCTAGCTTCATCAGCGGGTACCTCTCAGTTCGTCTTTGATGGTGACAACAACTGGGACCGCTTGACGTTGTTTAAAGATTCTGCTGATCATTGGTCAGTAGAGCAACTGCGGAACGCGGATATCCCCAAGACTGTTACACGACTAGACATGAGTAGGCTTCTGGGCAGCCCTGCGGAACGATCACAGATTTGCGGACAAACGGACTGGCCAGAAGATGATTCACCAGCCGGCCAGAAGTTGCTGACGTTTTTTGAAGATGTTTTCCAGCAGCTGTCCCAGTTTCCGCGATTGACTCACGTCGCCTTGCCGCCGCTACGGTTGACGAGCCGGTTTGCTGACCTGCTGACTAAGCTGCCGCCAGTCGACACGCTCGTCCTCACTGGCACGGCCTGCCTCCCGGAGAGTTGGCCAAAGCTGGCCACCATCAAAGGAGTTCGCCAGATGGAACTGATCGACTCGATCGTTCAGCCGGGCTTGTCCGCGTTATCGGAGGTGAAAACACTGCGGGTTCTAACTCTGTACCGCTGCCAAGAGCGGGATGGCTCCCTCTTTCCCGAATTAGACAAACTACCGCAACTCACTGAACTGCGAATTGGTGTGCTGCGATTGTTCGATCGTCCTTCGGAAATGGATGTGGTCTCGGCGTATCCGAGTTCGATTGCTTCGGGCGAATATCTGGGCTTGGACCCAGTCCTTTTTCCCAAGCTTCGTAAGCTGTCGACCAAGGCCACCATCCGCCTGTTACCGGATTCTCGAAGCCAGTACTCGCTGGTTGCAATCGAGACCATGCGACACCAGCTTGGAGCCGACCCTCGTTTTCGGCTTGGATTCGTCAGTCCTTATGTTGCTCCAGGTTTCGGGAATACGTTTGTTGCGGGTGGGATTCTGATGTTGTTTTTGAATCTGCAGCTGTTTGGGCAGTTGTCCGTTCCTCAGGCGTGGCTGTCGACCAAGATGGCCTGGGGGCAGGTTCTGTTTGCTGCGATGATCTGGGCTTTTCACACAGTGGGGATGGTGGTCTATGGCCAGTGGTGGGGAACTGACGGTTGGGCGATTGTGGCAGTCCAACTGCTGATGCCGGCACTATGGGGTTCAATCCAACTTGTGACATATCAAACAGAGCGGCTGGGCCAAGCGTTCTGCGCCACGCTGTGGGGCGGGATGTGTGGCCTCAGCGGGATGTTTATTCAAGGTCCCATTTTCTTCTTCCACTGGGTTCCGTATCTGCCAGATTTTGCGGCGGGCGAATTGCCAGGCTTGACTAACGTGCTGCTAGCGATCAGTGCGGCCTGCGGAGTGGTTGTCCTATGGCAACTTCCTAAGTTGCCGCGATTGGTGGAAGAAGCTGGCATTGGTGACTTCCCGCTCGGCATTTCGTTCATCAAGCTTTCTCGCTATCAGCAGCAGCGACGGGCCTTGGCTGCTAGCGACTTCTGGCAGCCGCAACTGCTGTCGATGACTAACCGACTCAATTTGCTGAGTCCGGGTACCTTCTGGTCGTTGCCAAGTGCACGAATACATAACTGGTCGGCTCCCATCCCGTTCAGATGGCCAATCGGGTTGCTCGCCTGCCTGATGGCTCCCATCGTCGGCTGCCTGGCGATCGCAATCGTTCAAGTGGTGATGAACGGCCGACTTGAGATTCCTGCCAACTTGTTTTGGCCAATGTTTGTCTTTGTTCTGCTGCAAACTCCGCCGATCATCTTTTTGATGATCGGCGTCCAATGGTTGGAACGCACTCGAATGATGACGTGGGAAGTCACAAGGCCACTCAGTCGCCGGGATTTAGACCGGACTTATGCCAGTTCCGTCGCGTTAGAAGTCGGTCCATTCGCTGTCTGGCATCTTGGAAGCTTACTACTGGTCTGGCTCGTCAATATGGCGATCAGGCGTGACCATCCCGACTTCAGCGCTGAGTCCGTGATTGGCTTGGGTAGTGCCGGTCTACTCGGTTGGCTGATCGCCTGGGCTTGCCTGCTAGCGGTCATCGCGACTGGAAGCTGGTGGCAGCGCTTCGTCCTGGGCCTCTTGGGATTTGCCAGCGTCATTGGGCTCGTCTTGGCCGTCGCTCTGAACTTAGCAAATGGACCGTCGCGGCTTTACCTTTCATTATCCCCATACTTCTGGGCAATCATCGTCTGCGTGGGCCTATCGGTCGCGATCTTCTTCCGATCAGTTGCCGCGCGGCAATGGAAGACACGGGAGTTTTCTGATGGATGAGCCGCCGGGCAGGGGGACTGCCTCCCGACAAACCGACCCGTGGTTAGCTGGAGGGGCAATCAGAGAACTCCGAGAGTTCCCCCGTGCTGCCTGGTAAAACGGGGAGGGGATTGGGCAGTCGTTTCCGGAAAAACGGAACTGCAGTCATAAACTACGGGTTTAGCCGCAGAAGTTGTGCTGCTGGAACCCTGTGCAGACTGGTTGCATTTGCTAACTTATCTCGTGGTCTGAAGTTACGAGGTTTAGTGAGCAACAGGAACTGGCAGTGTCACTGATTGTGCAGAAGTTTGGGGGGTCCAGCGTCGCGGATGCTGGGCGGATCATGAATTGTGCTCGCCGAATTGTGGCGACCAAGCAGGCCGGAAATCAGGTGGTGGTCGTCGTCAGCGCTCGCGGCGATAAAACCGACGACCTGATCGAGCTGGCGAAGAGTATCGGCGAGAATCCCCCGCCGCGCGAAATGGACATGCTGCTGGCGACCGGCGAACAGGAATCGGTCGCCCTGATGGCGATGGCTGTTCAGCAATTGGGCGAAGCGGCCATCAGCCTCACAGGCTATCAAATTGGCATCTTGACCGATTCAACCTTTACCAAGGCCCGCATTCGCAAGATTGAGACGACGCGCATTCGCAATGCCCTCAAAGAGGGGAAGATTGTCATTGCGGCCGGGTTTCAGGGGATTGATGAGGAGTTCAACATTACCACGCTGGGCCGGGGTGGGAGTGATACAACCGCGACGGCGCTTGCGGCAGTGCTGCAAGCCGACGTATGTGAGATTTACACCGACGTGGAGGGGATCTTCACCACCGATCCCCGGATGATTAAGAATGCTCGCAAGATTGACCGCATTTCGTATGACGAAATGCTGGAGCTGACCAGCCTCGGGGGTGGAAAGATGCACTCCCGATCGATCGAGTTTGCGAAGAAGTATCGGGTGATCCTGCAGGTGCGGCCATCGTACTCGGAAGGGGAGGGGACGTTGATTGCCCCTCTGTCGGACGAATGGGCAGCGGTCGTTTCGAGTGCGGCCCTTGTGAAGAGCGAAGCAGTCTTTCACTTGCGGAAGCTGCCTGATCGGCCGGGGGTGCTGGCTTCGGTGTTTCAGTCGATGGCCCAGCGGAAGATTCCGATCGACATGGTGATCCAGGATATCGCTGCTGGTGGCGAAGCAAATGTGTCGTTCACCGTGCCCCAAACCGATTTGGGGGAGGCGCTATCGGCGGCCGAAGAAGCGGTGAGCCTCTTGGGGCAAGGGGAGGTCCATCACGGGACCAATGTGGCCAAGCTGAGTGTCGTTGGGGCAGGGATGCGGACACATACCGGGGTTGCGGCCCAGATGTTCCGGTCGTTGGCTGATGCAGGGATCAGCATCGACATGATTACCACCAGCGAGATCAAGATCTCGGTTTTGGTGGGACGGGACAAAGCGGCAGACGCCCTGGCGATTGTGCACAAGGGGTTTGGGCTGCACGAAGCGAATGCGCCACGGCCGACGGTGGGGTACCGGCAGGAATCGT
>JAIXVG010000607.1 GCA_027483145.1 Planctomyces sp. | reverse complement strand
GTGCCAATGAAGTTTAGCTTCCCGGTCAAGTTGAGCGTGTCGATTTCAATTTCGATCAGATCCCCGTCCTGCACTTTTCCCACCGGTCCCCCCTCCAGGGCCTCGGGACCAACGTGACCAATACACGCCCCGGTCGACACACCAGAGAATCGTGCATCGGTAATCAGCGCGACCTCTTTACCAAACGGCAGATACCGCAAAGCTGAGGTAATCTGATATGTTTCTTCCATCCCGCAGCCCAGCGGACCCCGACAAATCAGTACGATGATGTCCCCAGCCACAATCGGCCGATCGGTCCTCCCCTTCACTGCGGCAATCGCCTCACGCTCTGACGTAAACACGCGTGCCGGACCAACCTTGCGATAGACCCCATCGGCATCAATCACCGTCTTGTCGATCGCGGTGCTCTTAATCACCGAACCCTGCGGTGCGATATTGCCCGAAGGAAAAGTGACGGTACTTGTCAAACCCCGACGCCGCGCTTCCGTTGGCTTCATAATCACCGTATCGGGATCAACGTTATCGCGGCGAATCAGCACTTCACGCAGCCGCTCTCGCCGTTCCGACTTCTCCCACCACTCAAGCGAATCCCCCAGCGGCTTACCTGTTACCGTCAGGGCATCGAGTTTTAGTAGTCCCAGCTCTCGCAAGTGAAGCATCATCTCAGGGACTCCACCTGCCAAGAAGAACCGCACCGTCGGATGGCCGATCGGTCCATTGGGGAGACAGTCGATAATCCGAGGTACCTGACGATTAACCGCGTTCCAGTCATCAACCGTCGGACGCTTGACCCCTGCTTCAAACATGACTGCCGGAATATGCAGCAGCAGATTCGTCGAGCCGCCGCAAGCCGCGTGACAAACCATCGCATTGTGGAGAGCTGCCTCGGTCAGAATGTGCTTCATCGTCAAGCCTTGCCGGGACAAGTTGACGACCGCCCGCGCCGATCGACGAGCCGTATCAAGCCACACCGGCTGACCCGAGGGCGCAAGAGCCGCATGGGGCAACGTCGTGCCTAACGCTTCAGCGATCACTTGTGCTGTTGCAGCCGTCCCTAAAAACTGGCAGCCCCCGCCCGGCGAACCACACGCCCTGCAGCCCGCCTCGGCCGCTTCTTCCAGTGTGATTTCACCGTGGGCATATCGTGCCCCAATCGTCTGAACCTTTCCTGCGTCTTCCCCCTGTGCGGGCGGTAGCGTTACCCCGCCAGGAATAATCACGCAGGGCAATTCCTGTTGGGCCGCGAGAGCCATCATCATAGCCGGCAGCCCTTTATCGCACGTCGCAACCCCAAGGACACCCAGGCGAGTTGGCAGCGAACGAATCAGCCGCTTTAGCACGACAGCCGCATCGTTGCGGTACGGCAAGCTGTCCATCATTCCCACCGTCCCCTGCGTGCGGCCGTCGCAGGGATCACTTACGTACCCGGCAAATGGCAGGCACTCGAGCCGGTCAAGCTCTTCAGCAGCAGCCCGCATCAACAGGCCGACTTCAAAGTGACCGGTGTGGTACCCAAGCGCCACTGGTGTGCCATCCTCTGCCCGAATCCCACCCTGCGTACTCAAGATCAAGTAGGACGGCCGCAAGACTTGCGATGGATTCCAACCCATCCCGGCATTTTGAGTCAGCCCGAACAAGTCACCACTGGGAGCATCCAGCAACAACTCATGCGTGAGGGGAATCTGCCCGCTCGGGCCTGGCCCCTTGGAAAGAACCTCCCATAGCGTGGCATCAGCCGAGTCGACCAGGTCAGAAAATTCAAACATGCTTCAGCCTGTTAATGGGACTTGGCCCAAAGAATAATGGGGTTCACTGGTAATGGAGACTTATTGCGACTGCTAGATTTACAACGAGCAGCCCGCTCGATTCTTCCCAGGGAACCAGTATAAAGCAAACGAGCTAAGTCGTTGTCCAGCGCCAACGCCTTAGCTCGCAAAGCTGACCAATTCCAACTACTTTATGCGTCTTTCAGCGTTTCGATACGGCGCTGGATATCAATGTTCACGCTTTGGTACCGAGTTGACAGTTTGCCCGCACTAAATAGCTCCGAGCCAATCTGCTCGATATCGTCCTGACCAATGGCGTTTGTCAATATTGTTCGCAGGTACTCTTTCCCCAGCTTGGAGGGTTGGAACCTGTCAGCGTCATACAGCGAAAGGTGAACCTTGCGCGGGTGAATTCGCTTCCACGCGTCGCGGAGCTTATTGGCCGGTAACGAGTCGAGAAAGAAGCCTTCCTTCTGCGACCACTGCAACGTCGCGACCGAGTTATTCTGCCCCGCCACAATCAGGTCGACCGCTTTCCCCCCAAGCTGGGTGGCATAGAACCGGTCAAACTTAATCGGACGTCCGCCCCGTTGCGTATGCCCCACTTTACGGGTGAAAATCGCTGAATCAGCCGATTCGTGCTTGCGCCGTGTTCCAAAGAACTCGTCCCCAAACCGCTTGCACAACAGTCGCTTCAGCTCTTCGGCTGCTCCGCTGAAAATCACGTTCCCCGCAGGGTCAAAGCTCTTGGTTGCGGCACCAAGCTGGTGACCATCCAGGTCAGATATCCCCTCGCCGATGGAGATCACCACATGCTTCTGCAGGTCATACAGCTCTGCAATCCGGTGCTCCAGCTTATCCATGTCCAGACGAACTTCAGGAATCAAAATGATATCTGGCTGACCGTAAGCCGACCCCAGCGGAATATACCCCGAGTCACGACCCATCACTTCAATAATCGCAATGCGCCGATGACTTTCGGCCGTTGTTCGAATCCGCTCAATCCCCTGGGCCACCACAAACACAGCCGTCGCATACCCAGGGGTCGCGAAGTTCACAATCTCTTCCAGGTCAAGCTGCTCATGGGCCGAATAACGGCTTCCCCCCGTCTTCTGGCCCGCTTCGTTGTATTCATTCACTTCATCAATGTAGTTGAGCCCCAGATCGTTATCGATCGTCTTAGGGGCCAATACACACGGGAAGTGCTCCGACAGGGGCTGCATCCCGTTGATTGTTCCGTCACCGCCAACGCAAATCAGTCCTTCAATTCCTAACTGCTTCAGCCGCGGCGTGATCTCGGCAATCAGTTCGGTCTGATCGGGATCGATATACGTTCGAGACGCTCCTAACAGCGATCCACCATGACAAGGATCAAGCTCGGGAATCGTCGTAAACAGGGGATTCAACCGTACGTGCGGCAGCCGAGGGTCAACCACCCCTGCAAAGCCGCGAATGATTCCTATCACTTCAATCCGCAAGGCGTTCGCCCGCTCGACCGCACCAAAAATGGTGGCGTTAAGTGCGGGGGTGTCTCCCCCTGCGGTAAGGATCGCAATTCGCTTCATTTCGGCCCATTCCAGAGGACGTTGATCACAACAGGCAACACGCTACCAGGAGAATACCTTGCCAACAGTCATTGAACCTTCGGCAATCGTCACCATTACCGCCAAAAAAGGCCGACCATTAGGCCCAGCCTTGTGGTCGATATTTCATCTGGTTGCCCCAACTACCGCAACTGTACGGGAAAACCCCTTAACAACGAACTTCTGCAGGATCGTGAACAAGGCAAACACCAACCAAGTTAGTATTCGCCATGACCCAATCCGCATCGATACTCTCAAATATGATTCCGGAAAGATGAACCCAACGGGTTGGCTTGGCACCCCACACGACCTGCGTCGGACTCCGACGGCCGACAAAGATTCCAAAAGCTCAGTCAGCACATATCCAAATGGTACTTCTAGCAGCTGTTTCGCCATAACCATCAATATCAAAATGACTTACAAACCTTACTAAGTGGTTGTATTCGGGCTTGAGCAAATCAGCCCAAAAAAGCTAGCTTACCCATCCGGCTGAAGGGAAATCTGTCGTTATCCCGCAACAAATCAGCTTGCTTGTCGCCTCTGTTAATGCAGTCTCAATGTTTCGCTTCCGTAGTTCCACTGCTTCTCTGATCCTCTGCTGCTCGGCAGTGTCGGCCATCACCACCGTTGCCATCAACGCATTCTATGGCAACCGCTTCGAACCAACCTCGGCCGTTATCGCTACTGAATCAGCCGAAACCTCCGACACATCCGGCATCTTCAACGCCGACGGGTTAACCCCCGAAGAAGTCGTCAACACTGAAGTCTATCTGGCTGTTAATCGAAGCGTCGTCAACATCACCGCCAAGGCGGTCCGCGGCGTCCTCCTCGAACTGCAAGCCGAAGGAAGCGGCTCTGGATCGGTCCTCGATAAAGAGGGACACGTCCTCACCAATTATCATGTCATCGAAGGCTCGAAGACCGTTTCTGTCACCCTGGCCAATGGCGAGTCGTACGACGCAACGCCCGTCGGGGCCGATCCTGTCAACGACATCGCTATCATCAAAGTTGACGCTCCGCCAGAAGAGCTTCACCCGGTCGTCTTTGGCGATTCGCGCCGGCTGAAGGTTGGGATGAGAGTCTTTGCACTCGGTAATCCCTTTGGCCTTGAACGAACGCTGACCACCGGAATCATCTCCAGCCTCAACCGATCGCTGCAGATTCACTCGAACCGCACCATCAAGTCGATTATTCAAATCGATGCCGCCATCAACCCGGGAAACTCCGGCGGACCACTCCTCGATGCTCACGGGCGACTCATTGGGATGAATACCGCCATCGCCACAACCACCGGCCAAAGTGCTGGCGTCGGCTTTGCCATTCCAGTCAATCTCGTAGCCCGAGTTGTCCCGCAATTGCTGGCCCACGGCCGGGTCATTCGGCCCGAAATCGGCATCACACGAGTTTACGAGACCGAAAAGGGGCTGCTTATTGCCCAGCTCAAGCCAAACGGACCAGCGGAGAAAGCCGGCTTACGGGGACCAAAGCTGACCAAGTCCCGTCGCGGCCCATTCACCATCGAGCGACTCGACCGCAGCGTTGCTGACCTAATCGTCGCGGTCGACAACAGCAAAGTCACCACCGCTGATGACTTTCTGGGCTACATCGAAGACAAACGCCCCGGTGAAGAGGTCGTCCTGACCGTCGTCCGCGAAGGCAAGAAACAAAAAGTACTCGTCACACTCTCGGTCTCAGAACCGATTGACCGCGTCGGGGACGAATAGCGCCTCGTAGGAATCTGATTCAAGATCGCTTTCGCATGGAAGCGGCCAATTGATCACCATTCGACCTGGAATCGCTCAGCCTTACCTCACCACATAATTCAACATCTTCCCCGCCACGTAAATCGTCTTCACAATCGCCTTCCCTGCAAAGTGCGATGCCAGCGACGCATCAGCCATGACCGCCGCTTCAATCGCTTTCTGGTCTGCCCCGGTCGGAACAGTCACCTTTCCCCGCAGCTTACCTCCAATTTGGACCGGGACCTCCATTGTCGCTTCGACAATCAAGGCCGGGTCAAACACAGGCCAGGGATGGTACGCCAAACTGGTCGTATGCCCCAAGAGCGACCACAACTCTTCTGCCAGGTGAGGGGCATACGGAGCCAGCAGCAGCACGAACGGCTCCATCAAGACTCTCGGCTTCACCTCCAGATTGATGAACTCGTTGGTGAACTCCATCATTCGGCTGATCGCCGTATTCAGCGATAACTTCTCGATGTCCTCGGTCACCGACTTGATCGTCTTGTGCAACACCCGTAACTGCTCTGGCGTTGCAGCCACATCCTGCACCTGCGGATTAAGCTGAATCTCGTCAGCCTTCTCATCGGCAATCATTCGCCAGACCCGGCCCAGGAAGCGAAAGACCCCATCCACCCCAGCCATGCTCCACGGCTTGGTCGCTTCCAACGGACCCATAAACATTTCGTACATCCGCAGCGAATCAGCGCCATACTGCTGCACGACCCGATCAGGGTTGATCACATTCCCCCGCGACTTACTCATCTTGTAAGACCGCGCTTCAACCGCCACTGCTGGGTTAGACTTCAAAACAAACTTGTCCCCTTGCTTAGTAACATCGTCGGCGGCAACCTTCGATGGGGCAGCTTCACCACCGGCAATCAATTGGCCGAGCGTAAACTCCATCTCCCCCAGAATCATCCCCTGATTCACTAGCTTGCCAAAAGGCTCCGATGTTCGGACATAGCCCCGATCGAACAGCACCTTATGCCAGAACCGCGAGTACAACAAATGGAGCACCGCGTGCTCAGCCCCGCCAATATACAGGTCGACCGGCAACCAATAGTTCTCTGCCTCTTCGCCGATAAACCGCGTTGTGTTGGTCGGGTCAGCAAACCGCAAATAGTACCAGCAGCTTCCCGCCCATTGCGGCATGCTGTTGGTCTCGCGCTTGAGCCGGGTCCCATCGGCAGCCGTCGCATACAGCCAGGAATCAGGAGCCTTCGACAGCAGTGGCTCGGGGGTCCCCGTCGGCTGGTAGTCCGCAATCTCGGGCAAAACCACCGGCAGTTCGCTCTCTGGAACCGTTCGCATTAGCCCCGTCGGCTCTCCCTCTCCGTCCAACTCATGCCACAGCGGGAATGGTTCCCCCCAATACCGCTGCCTACTGAATAGCCAGTCGCGCAGGCGATAGTTAACCGCATTCTTGCCTAGCCCGCTTGCAGCCAGATCACTAGTGATTCGCGGCTTCAGCACAGCCGTCTCGGTACCGTTGTACTCCCCAGAGTTAATCGCCTTCCCTTCACCGGTAAAGCCTAGCGGGTCAATCGCAGCATCCAACGGGGCCACCACGGGAATAATCGGCAAATTGAACTTCTGGGCAAATTCAAAGTCCCGTTCGTCATGAGCAGGGACCGCCATAATCGCCCCGGTCCCGTAACTGGCCAGCACATAATCAGCAATCCAAATCGGAACTTGCTGACCGTTCACCGGGTTCAACGCATAGCCCCCAGTAAAGACCCCTGTCTTATCTTTCGCGAGGTCGGTCCGGTCGAGGTCGCTCTTCAGTGCTGCCTGCTTCCGATAGGCGTCCACCGCCCCTTGCTGCTCTGCACTCGTCACCATATTCACGGCCGAATGCTCGGGGGACAGCACCATATACGTTGCCCCAAAGAGCGTATCGGGCCGCGTCGTGTAGACCCTCAACACGCCCGATTCAGGGTTCGTCGGAAAACCAGACGATTGACGCGTCCCTTGCCACGCTTCGAATGTCGGTGACGCCGAAGAGGCCAATAGAAAATCGACTTCGGCCCCTTCGCTCCGTCCAATCCAATTCCGCTGCAGCGCCTTGACCGAATCGGGCCAGTCGACGCTCTCCAGCTCACCCAATAGCCGATCTGCGTAACAGGTGATTCGCAGCATCCATTGCCGCAATGGCAACCTGACCACCGGATGCGAACCCCGCTCACTCTTTCCATCAATCACTTCTTCGTTAGCCAGCACCGTCCCTAGCGCCGGGCACCAGTTCACGGGGGCCTCGTGCTGGTATGCCAACCGCTGCGAATCTTGATACCGACGAACCGCTATCTCACCAGCCCCCTTCACTTCAGCAGGGATCGGCAACTCGGCAATCGGACGCCCACGCCCGGTCCGCGTCACTCCATCAGGGCCAGTCCACTTGCAATCAGGATCAAACCACGTATCGAACAGCTGCAGGAAAATCCATTGCGTCCAGCGATAGTACAACGGATCAGTGGTCGCAATCTCCCTGCTCCAGTCATAACTGAAGCCCAGCATCTTCAACTGACGGCGAAAGTTATCAATGTTCTTATAAGTCGTAACCTGCGGATGCGTCCCCGTCTTAATGGCATGCTCTTCGGCTGGTAACCCAAACGAATCCCACCCCATAGGATGCAGCACATTCTTGCCCCGCATCCGCTCAAATCGAGTCACAATATCGGTCGCCGTGTACCCCTCAGGATGCCCAACATGTAAACCCTCTCCCGACGGATAGGGAAACATGTCAAGGACGTACAGCTTTGGCTTGGCAGGGTCGGCTGTTGTCGTAAAGGTCTGATTGGCTTCCCAATAGGCTTGCCAATGGGCCTCAATCCGGCGGGCGTCGTAACGGGGCATAGTAAGTCGCGATTCTTCACTGAAACTAAGTCATTTGGACCGAAGCCCCAATCTTATGAACTGTCTTGCCAATTGAGGAGTCCCGACCTCACTTGGCCGCGAAAAAGAGGGTCCGCTAACCACTCTTTCAGCGATACCAACCCCAACAAATCCCCTCACAACGCAGCAACTGGTTTGAAAACCAGCTCAGCAATCGGCTACGCTCAAAGGGTCTCCTTCGCCCCATTCAAACGCCCCGTTTCACCTCACTCGTTGAATTGAATCCCATGCCTCAGCTCAAGCCCCTCTATGCGTTCGCCCTGCTTTTCATCGCATCCCAAGCGGTCGCTGAAAACTGGCCTCAGTTTCGTGGACCAACCGGGCAAGGCGTTTCGACCGAAACCAACGTTCCGCTTGAATGGAACCAATCGACCAACATCGCTTGGAAAACACCGATCCCCGGCGAGGCCTGGTCGAGTCCAATCGTTTGGGGTGATCACGTCTTCGTAACCACCGCGACCGACGGGGGAAAAGCCTGTCATGTCCTCGCCCTCAGTCGCCAATCGGGTGAGGTCCTGTGGGATCGGCAAGTCTTCACCCAAACACCGCGAAAGAAAGAGGGCCGCAACTCTTACGCAACTCCCACACCGGCAACCGATGGCGAGCACGTCTACGCCTGCTTCGGTGATGGAAGTTTCGTCGCCCTCGATTTCAATGGCGAAGTCGCCTGGACCAACCGCGACTATCCATTCTACAGCCAGCACGGCTTGGGAACCGCGCTGCTGTTAGCTAACGGTGTCCTAATCATGTCGCGTGATGGTTCGAGCGATGGCGAAGACAAAGGGGTCGGCTGGCAAACACCCTGGGATAAATCGTTCGTCATCGCATTAGATGCCAGCACTGGTAAAGAAAAGTGGAAAACCTTTCGCGGACAATCACGCATCTCGCACGGCACCCCCATCGCCTGGACCAACAGCGATGGACGCCAGCTTGTCGTGAGCGAAGCCGGCGATGTTCTGCAAGGAATGGATCTGCAAACCGGCAAGCTCGTCTTCACCAGCGAAGTTCGTGGCGAGGGGAAAGTTCCATCGGTGATTGTCGGCCAAGGCTTCGCCTTCACCTCCGGTGGCTGGGACGGTAAAGAATCGACCAAAGCCTTTCGACTTGGACCTGCCGGCGAACTCAAAGAAACCAATCTCGTCTGGGAACAGAAAAAAGGGATGCCCAAAGTCCCTTCTCTCATTTACCACGACGGATCAATCTTCGGAGTCACCGACAACGGCGTAGCAACTTGCCTCGATGCTGCGACCGGCTCTGTCATCTGGCAGGAACGGCTCGGCGGAAACTTTTCAGCTTCCCCAGTCTTGGCCAGCGGTCGCCTCTACTTTGTCAGCGACGATTGCGAAACCGTCGTCATCGCTGCCAAACGCTCATTTAACCTGTTGGCCCGCAATCCTCTGCACGAACAGGTTCAGTCATCCCCAGCCATTTCCGACGGCCAAATCTTCATTCGCACCGCAGGCAACCTGATTTGCGTTGGCAAGTAAAACCGATTGAAGCGGCTTTACATAAGATCCTTTCAGCCCCAGAACTAATTCAGCAGTTCTGCCATCTGGGCCGGTGTAAACTTATTGGCCAGCCGCGCCCCCAGCTGCGAGACAACCCGCGCCGCCGCATGCGAAGCCAAATGCCCAGACTGCTTCCACGACAGGCCATTTGTCAAACCGTACAGTACCCCTGCGGCATACATGTCCCCCGCCCCGGTCGTGTCGATCGCCTTCGTGGCTGCAGGCTCAATTGGAATCAACTGCTTGTCGTGCAGCAGCAGCGATCCATCCCCACCCAGCGTTAACGCCACATCTGCCGCCATCAGGTGCAAGGCCTGGGCACAATCAACTGGCTCTTCCAACCCGGTCAGGCTGCGTGCTTCTTCCAGGTTGCAAAACAGCAAGTCGACCGGTCCTGTGATCAACTGCCGAAACTCATCGCGAAACAGGTTAATCAGAAACGGGTCAGAGACGGTAAAGGCCACCTTGACGTTATTCTTCTTCGCCAGATCGATCGCCTTGTAGGCCGCAGCTTTCGTCGATTCACCCGTAAACAAATACCCTTCAACATAGACGAACTTCGACTTGGCGATTTCGCTCTCCTGGATGTCATCCGGGCCTAGCTGTGACGAAACACCCAGATTTGTCAGCATCGTTCGCTGAGCATCATCGGTAATCAAAATAACCGATGTCCCCGATTGACCTGTCGTCTGGGGAACTTCAATCTTCACCCCCAAATTCCGCATATCGCGCAGCCAGAACTCACCAAGTTCATCGCTGGCGACCTTGCCCGCGTAGGCCGCTTGCCCACCGAAATCAGCCACACCGACGATCGTATTCGCCGCTGAACCACCAGCACATCGGGTCACCGCAGCCGAGTTAAGGGCACTCAACACGTTGGCCTGCGCAGCTTCGTTGACCAGGGTCATTACACCTTTGGCATAACCTAAATCGTCGAGGGTTTTGTCTGCCACCTTAGCCTGAATATCAACCAAGGCATTGCCCACACCATAAACGTCATAAGCCATCGAAATCATGCTTTCTTTTTGAGAGTCGGCCTTAAGTCAATTTGACCGAGCCAGTCATTGACTGACTATTAACTGC
>JAIXVG010000397.1 GCA_027483145.1 Planctomyces sp. | reverse complement strand
GGCGGCCTGGGAAAAGGGTCGCTGCAATGGACCAGCAAGTATGGCAGCGTCGTGGCCTCGGTTTACGAAGGGGGCAGCGCTGACGGCATGAACGAGAAAGGGTTCGTTGCGAACTTGTTGTACCTGGCTGAGTCCGAATACCCGGCAGCAGATGACAAGCGACCTGGTGTTACTATCACAGCTTGGGCTCAGTACCTGCTCGACAACTTCGCAACGGTCTCAGAGGCGGTTGCCGAGGTCCAGAAGGACTCATTCCGTGTTGTTGCCGTCGTTGCACCAAATGGAGCGAAGGGTACTGTCCACATGGCCATTTCCGATCCCACTGGTGACTCGGCCATCTTTGAGTATGTGCAAGGCAAGCTGGTTATTCACCACGCCCGGGAATATCAGGTTATGACGAACTCGCCAACCTACGAGAAGCAGCTCGCAATCAACGAATACTGGAAAGAGTTTGACGGAGCCGTGATGCTCCCGGGCACGGTTCGGGCTGCGGATCGCTTTGCACGAGCTTCATATTACATCAATGCTTGTCAGCAGTCGGCGGATGCTCGTGAGGCGGTGGCGGCCGTGTTCAGTGTGATGCGAAACGTGAGCGTTCCACGTGGTATTCGCAAACAGGGAGCGCCCAACGTTTCCTCAACGATCTGGCGAACGGCGGCCGACCAGAAGAACCGTGTCTATTTCTACGAAGACACCAACAGTCCGGGGGCCTTGTGGGTGAAGTTGGACAAGATCGACTTCAAGGAAGGCACCGGCGTGCGGAAACTGACGCTGGCTGGCAAATCAGATGTCGTCGGCGACCAATCGGCCAACTTTGAGACGAGCAAACCGTTTAAGTTCCTTGCACCGTAGCTAACGTGAGAAGACCAAGAAGGTCTGCTTAACACAAGATGTTCATCTTCATGCACCACTCTCGCTGACGCTTAGAGCTTCAAGGTACTGGGACGTCACAAGTTGCAAGCTGTCGCCATGTCCCGGTGGATCTGTTTCCAACCGGAAAATGGCCGCAAAAAAGTTCAAACCCCGACTATCCTCTTTTTTACAGGCCCGTCGTCGTTTTCGGCGATGGGCTTTTTGTTTGGAAACCGGGAATTGTCGCTCAGTCAGTTCAGTTCAAACGGGCTCCCGGTCCTTCAAGGTGGCCGAAGCAGGTTTCGTCCGAGTCGTTTTGAAGCCTCGGACTCACCTGGTTCACAAAGTGGACTTCCAGATGAATCCGGATGACGAACCCGATCAAATCAGGGTAGTCTCTTAAGAATAACAACCATAGCTTGCCTTCGTAGCAGCATACATCGTCACGAAGCGTCAATATGGTTCTCTTGCTCTTTCGCTCACCGGTAACCCACTGGCTGAGGTGGTCCGACAAGTGGAGGCCACTGCAGGCCCGTTATGTAGGAGGCGGCGCTATCTTCGCTTGAGCTCGCGTACGGCTGGAGCGGCGGTGAGGATGAAGATAATGACTTCTTCGCCGGTGATTGTGCTGATGTCGTGATGCATGCTGATGGAAGCCATACCGGTGACGTCTTTTACGATCGCCTCGAGGCCTGGACGTGACATTTCGATGAGCTGCGTGCGGACTTCTTTCAACAGGTCTCGGCCCTTAGCAGGGAGCAACGTTTTGACTAATTGTTGCTCAGCCGCCGTAAGGACGCCCTGCAAACGTACGACCAGCATGTCGCCGATGAGATGCGTGTGAATATCGCGCGGGCCCCGGCCCATAAACTCTTGCTTAAAGCACACGACGGCTGCCGAGACGGCGGCTTCAATTTCGCCAGTCGTTTTCATGGGAGCGTCGCCTTCAAGGCCCTTCCCGATTCAAAAGCTCGCGTGATATTGACACGGAACTGCTACTGGTTCAGGGCGTTTGCACTGATGATCGGTGAAGCACCGCGAGTGTACCAGTTTTGTCTGCTGGGGTGTATCAGTAACTCGCGCACTCTCCGATTCCAAAACGATGATGATCATTTTGTTGAATGTCGAGATTGCATCAAGTTTCCCCCTATCTATCTTCATCCCATCAACTATGATCTCAAAGTGGCAGCTACGATCACAAGGGTGAAGTCCTTGCTACAATCAGACGGAAGACAAGTGAAAGTGCAGTCCGGTTAACTTCGGAAGGCAAGTTTCGTTGTAGGCCGACGCGTAAAGTTCTCTTCATTGAGAGTGCTTTACACGTCGGCCTTTTTTGTTTTGTGGACCTCTTTCATGTCGATTCAGTTAATTTCGGATGAACGAGGTCTGCCAGCAGTTTGGAATCACGAGAGATGATTTTCGAAGTTGATCCCGCGATGTGTGGTCATTGTCGATTGCTCTATCTGCCCTGCAGATAGCTTCTCGCCATCTGTAAGCAACTCAGCCAAACGACCATCAGAGTTCGAAGAATGTGTCGAGTCCGCACCCAGGAGAGACTTTGCCGTGGCAGCTGAACCGCGAACGATGGCTCAACAGGTCGCCGATGCGATGACGAACATTCAGACAGAAAGAACTGGACACGCTCCCAAGGCGGTGACTGTGGTGCTCAGTCAGGACACGCTGGTGGTCACGATGCACGAAGCGTTGTCACCTGCTGAGGTTGCTCTATCCCAGACGGTCGAAGGAGCTGCGCGGGTGCAGGAGTATCATCGCCAGCTATTCACGAGTTCATTGGCGACGCTCCGCGACGAGATCAAACGGATTACTGGAGTGGCCGTGAAAGAATCGGCGGCAGAAGTCGAAACAACGACTGGGGCAATAGTCCATGCCTTCACCAGCGGCGCCATGGTACAGGTCTTTCAACTGGCTGGAAGCATTTCAACGGAAGATTGGAATACTGCTGGGGCCTGAGAACGTGGTGCGGTCCTTTGATCGCATCGCGTGTCGGTGATGGTGACCTCACTGTGGGTACCTCCTGCGGAGGCCCCAATCTACCGAGTTTAGTTAGGAACAGTTCTGGGCAGATGGCCCAGACAAGAAAAGGATCTCTGATGAGAAACCTGCTCGTGGTGTGCGTGTTGTTGATAGCCGTGGTCGCAGGCGTAGGGTTCTATCGTGGCTGGTTCGTCATGACGAATGAACGGCAACCTGGCAGTAACAAAGTCGACGTTAACTTGACGGTTGATCCCGACAAGGTGAAGTCTGATGTGAAAGATGCCACTTCAGGCAAGTAATTGGTCGTTGCCGT
>JAIXVG010000122.1 GCA_027483145.1 Planctomyces sp. | reverse complement strand
CCGGTAGTCATGACATCATCGACCAGCAGCACGCTCGGTCCCCCTGCCGGCCAGCGTCGACAGCGAAAGGCGTTGGTTTGAACGCGGCGGCGTTCAGTCGGAGAGACATCAGTTTGTTTGGGCGTTCTGCGAATTTTCGATAGCCGCCGGAGTTCTAGCGGAACGTTCAGATATTGGGCGAGCCGGGTGGCAATCGACTCTGTGACCACATGGCGAAGAAATGGCAGTTTGGCCCAATAGGGGGGAATGGGGATGACGACGTCGGGTTTCCAAGCGGTCATTCGCGAGCCTTCTGATTGCCAGAGCAGGGAGGCCAGCGTATTGGCGGCCGGGCAGCCTTCGCCCCCTTTGGCCTGCAAGACTGCTTGCCGTAACGTCTCTGCGTAAACGCCCAGTCGAAACGTCGTCTCGAAGTCGAGCCGATCGTGCTGGCAATAGGGGCAGGCGGTCTGCGCAGACCCGAATGGTCCGACGGGAGCGGCGCAGCGCTGGCAGCGCTCGCATTGCTCAGGCTGACAGGCTTGTTGGCATGCGTCACACGCAGCCACGTCTGAAGTGGGATCGGTCGGCTGTTGGCAGAGACAGCAAACTGGGGGAAAGAGCAGATCTCTGGCTTGCGAACTGAATTGGCGTGCTACTGAAAGCCAAGCGCCAAGCATGTCGTTTGCTTTCCGATGCTGTTTTATTGGATTGGGGACAAAAACGGACTCAGGCTGCTCAGAAGATGAGCTGATCTAGGTGATCAAAAAGCTGCCAGCAAATACGGGCTATTCCGTCTCGCCTTCTTTGGGGTAGCCACCCCAGGTGAGTGGCTTGGCCACCATGGGTTGGTCGCCCGCTTCAAGTAACGACAGGACGGTCTGCACAGTCATCAGGGTCAGAATTTCGCGTTTGAGTCTTGCGCTGACCGGGGGGGGAATCAGGGTTTGGCCGCGACCAAAGTCCCCTTCCAGAAAACCTCGCTTCTGGTCGAAGACTGCGTAGAAAATGGTGCGGGGGTGGGTTTTGGCCCCGTCGCGTGCCTTTGTTGCATCACTCCCCTTACCGCGATTGCCATTCACGCGATACATGTCTTTTCGCTCATAAATAACGGCGACGACATTCCAATCGTTCCGGGTAAAGAAACCCATTTTTTGGCCCTCGAGTAACGAACCGAATGTGGTGAAAGCCGATGTGACGAGCTAGCATGATGAGTTGAGGACGAAAGAACAACGAAGCGGGCAGCGCGAGATTGGCCCCCGGCTGAGCTGATTGAGACGGTTCTTCTGTCTTGAGCGGGCAGTTGACCCGGTCATTCAGTTTTGCGGCAAGCCTATTCTTGGAGTATTGGCACCGGATGAGCGACGAGGAGCAATCGAAACCCGATGCCGAGCCCAACGCAAACGGCGAAGAGTCGCACGCGAGTAGTTCGCCGGCCGTCAGCTTTTCCCGAATGGCGATTTCCCCTCGTCCCAAGTCTTCATTTCGCCGCATTGGCCTGCCGCTGGTAATGTTTGTGTTGACCTGCCTGTCGACCGTGCTGGCTGGTATGGCCGTTCCGCCGGTCAGCAGTACGTTCCCCCCAACTCCACCAACGCCGTTACAGTGGATTTTCTCGGCCTGCACATATGCTGCGGCCGTGCTGGGAATTTTGCTATTTCATGAATTTGGGCACTACCTGCAATCGGTACGGTATGGGGTGAGGACATCGCTCCCTTATTTCTTGCCCATGCCGATTAGTCCCATTGGGACGATGGGGGCCGTTATCTTTCAAGACGCCCGAAGCGCCGATCGGAAGCAACTGTTCGATATCGCCATCTCCGGTCCACTGGCGGGGTTAGTGGTTGCCATTCCGGTCGCGTGGTTTGGGGCAGTCAACACAATCGTGATTCCACAGGCCGAGCTGCACGGAATTTCTTATGTTGATCCTCCCATTCTCAAGTGGATGTACCAAATGGCCCATCCGCAAATGCTTCCCAACGACGATGTCCTGCTGAACCCGCTGTTGTTCGCAGGCTGGGTCGGTATTCTGATCACCGCATTAAATCTCATTCCGATTGGGCAGCTCGATGGGGGGCATCTGATGTATGCCTTGCTTGGTAAACGGGCGCACGCTATCTCGGCTGTCGTTATTGGTATCGCGCTGGGCTATATGACGTACACAGGTGATTTCACGTTCTCGCCGATGCTGGTTTTGATGGTCGCTGTTGGCTGGCGTCATCCTCCCACGGCTAACGATCGTGTTCCGCTTGGCTGGCCAAGAGTGATACTGGGCTGGGCTACGCTGGCCTTTCTATTTGTGGGATTCACCCCGACACTCATGATTGAAAATGATTCGAACTCTCCGACGAAGCGGCCGATTGTCGTTCCGAGGGAAGACGACCTTCTCGTTGAGGGAGCTACTGTGCTGGAGAGCGATCGATTAGTTAGTGGTCGCGTTTTGGCATCCCCCACACTGGCGAAAGGCCTGGGATGAGCGGGATCGATCAAGCCCCAGGGCCTCCTCCGTTGGCTGCAACTGGCTCCCCGGAGCTCAAGGAAATCGTCGAGTTGCCTGCTGCGTCTGTCAGTCAGCCGGATGGCCTGCCGGAGATTCCAGGTGGCTGGACGAATCAGTCGGTCACCCTTGGTGGACGCACGATCGAACTGACTCAGCCTGCCCGGCCCGACGCATTCCTTGATGACCCCGCTGTCGAAGCGCAGCATGCATTAACCGGGTATATGCCTTACTGGGCCTATTTGTGGCCAGCCAGTTATCGCATGGCTGCTGCCGTGGCTAATCCTCCCTGGGAGGTTGGCAGTCACATCCTGGAATTGGGGGCAGGTGTCGGGCTGGTGGGGCTGGCCAGTTTGGTACGCGGCGACCGGGTTACGTTTAGCGACTACGAACGCTTGGCTGTCGACTTAACGCTGTTCAATGCAAAGCAAAATGGCTTTCAGGCAGAAGGCTTGGTCCTCGACTGGTGCCATCCCCCCGAGCAGCAGTTCGACGTGATTATTGGCTGCGAACTCATCTACGAAGATCGCAATCACGAGCCGCTATTGGGCCTTTTGCAGACGATGCTTTCGCCACATGGCATCTGCTGGCTGGGTGATGCCGGCCGCACGAAAGCCGAGCGATTCTACACCCTCGTCCCGCAATATGGCTTTAACCTGGTTCTCAAGGACGAAAATGGCCAGCAACTGCATGAACCCCGATTCGGGAAGTATCAGTTGTTTGAACTGACGCATCACTTGCTTGGGCAATAAATCCTGATTCAAGACTCGATTGCTGGCAGAAAACGGCTCGACGCAACCCGAAGTCCGCATCTTCCGCCAAAGGTTTTGAAGCCACCTCTCGCATCCAATTGACAGTCTTGGCGAAACATCAGTAACGTTTTTTGTCGATTGGCGCCTATCGCTTATCCCCAAAAAACTTTTTGGACCTAATCGGCCCCCTCCCAAATTGCGTCTGAAAGGAAACGTCAATGACTGATGGTGAGGGGCATCTCCCAACTCCACCGCGTAAACGTCGCAGATCAGACGATCAGCCATCGAGGGAACGAGCACGATCAGAAAAGCCGCCAGCAATCCGCCAGATTCCATTCGACTCGCGCGATTCATTCCTTGAGTATCTGATGAGCAACGAAAGCTCGATCTGGCTCAAGATCGCTGGCGGGGCAATTGGATTGCCACTACTTTTGTGGTCTTTTTCCCGCAAGAAAAGTATGGCGGGAGAGTTGCCGAACGATCCGTCGACGCTGATGACGTACGCCCTTTGGGCTGTTGCTATCGGCGCGGTCTTGGGGGGATTTTTAGGCGTCAAAGACTGGGTCGAGAAACGAAAGGCGAAGGAGCTGCCGGTTCCGCTGATTGTTAACGTCTTCTTTGGATTTGGGGTCTGGTCGCTCCTATTTGCGTGAATCCCGATGCTCTTTGGGATCATGTTCGCCGTGATCGACTTCACTGTCGGACTTTAACCGCTCAGTCGGTCTGCTTTAAGGCCCGAATTCTCGTAGCAAACTGAGAGTCTCCAATTAGGGATCCGAACAAAACAGAAATCAGTCGACGGGCAATGCCAGGTACGCCGCGACGTGAGTTCGTACCCAAGCCTTAACCAAACGCCTTGACACAATGACGCCCTTGTTCCGGCTGGCTTTGTTAACCTTAGTACCCGTCTCAGGCACAATCCAAAAGCAATTCACCGCGAAGACTCAAAGAGCGCAAAGAAAATACTCTTTCCTTCGCGACCTTTGCGTCTTCGCGGTGAAACGGCCTTTGTCTTTAATTGTTTCAAGCCAGGCCCGAAGAACCCTTACGCCAAGTATCCGCCGTTCTTGAGGAACGCCACGACTTCGGCTGCCAGCTCATCAATCCCCTTGGTGTTGGCATCGAGGACCAGTTCGGCCTTTTCGGGGGCTTCGTAGGGATCATCAATCCCGGTGAAGTTCTTCAGTTCGCCAGCGCGGGCCTTCTTGTAGAGACCCTTGGGATCGCGCTTTTCACAGGTTTCAAGTGACGCATTGACATAAATCTCGATGAATTCGCCTGGCTGAAACAACGCCCGCACCTTATCGCGGTCGGCCCGGTATGGCGAAATAAACGCGGTCAGGGTTACCAACCCGGCTGAGGCAAACAGCTTGGCCACTTCACCAATGCGGCGAATGTTTTCAGCCCTATCATCGGCCGAGAAACCCAGGTTTTTGTTAAGGCCCATGCGAATGTTGTCGCCGTCGAGGACGTAGCTGTGCTTCCCCAACTCGTGCAGGAGGTGATCGACGGTGTTGGCAACAGTGCTTTTGCCGCAGGCCGACAGGCCGGTAAACCACAACACGGCCCCTTTGTGCCCCATCAGCTTGAAACGATCTTCCTTGGAGACGCGGTGTTCGTGCCAAGTGACGTTAGTGGCCTTTTGCTCAGTCATGCGAATTCTCTTTCCCGTACAGCTTGCGGATTGACAACGTGAGAAACTGGTTTGGTTCCAGAAACGTGCCGGAAATGTAGGGCATGGTGGTTTCGATGGGAAGACATGCTGGCGAGTTGGCGGCTTTAGCCGCGTCGCGTGAGTCGTCTGCGCCCAATATCGCCAGGTTTCGAGCCGCTTTTCACGTATTTCGCTGGTGCCAGTGGCGCGAAACGCAAAT
>JAIXVG010000468.1 GCA_027483145.1 Planctomyces sp. | reverse complement strand
GTGCTCGGAATTCCGTGGGGTGTGGCACAAGTCTACGCTAAAACCTACGGCAAAGAACTTCCAACCGAAGCAGAATGGGAGAAGGCCGCTCGAGGCCCTGAGGGCTTTCGGGCACCGTGGGGCAATGGTAGAGCCGCCTGGAGCGAGCCCAGAACTCACAAGACCATCACCAAAATCGCTAGCTTTCCCCCAGACTACAGTCCATACGGTATCTACGACCTGGCAGGCAACGCACGGGAATGGTGTGCCGATTGGTACGCCGAGTCGGCCCATGTCGAGTTTCAAAGCTCAAAGCAACCCTTGAGGAACTGGAGTTCGCCCAAAAAGGCGACCACCACCAACTATCGTTTGGTTAAAGGTGCAGGCCCCGACTGGGCCGTTTGGAAGCGTGTTGGCCAGGACATGCAAGAAAGACTTCCCGATGTCGGCTTCCGTACCGTCCTTAGGCTTCCATCATCAGACACCACCAAAGGTCGACTTGACGAAGTCGAAAAAGTAGCAAAACCACGCGGCGAACTTTCCCGCCCAGGGTTCTAGAGGTTCAATTCCAAGCCCCCGAGTTTTCTGCTCTCCGTTCATTCTCTTAGATGCTGCAGCTTTACTGATCGCTCTACACATGGCCCACAATTTAACCAACGGAGCAGCGATTTCTGGTGTCGCTTCCGACCGGGAAGGCCACCTGGCCATCTTCTTTCCGACGATTGCAGCCACATCACTTGGTGCTTGGATTGGCCGGATGCTCGACCGTCCAGGGACAGCCTTCGGGAGAGTCCATCGCGCGCATCTGCTGCTGGCGTTACCGCTCGCTCCCCTCGCCTCATTCCTCTATCTTTGGCTGAAGGTCTTTGGACCCGTTTACGCTCTCACGAACCGTCGTCTGATCATCAAGCGATTACTACTGGCGAAACCGATTGCTACGTGCGACCTGGCCACCGTCGATCGAGTTCAAGTCAACCTGTCCACCGGCTGTCAGTTCCTCCGGTCGGGCGATCTGCAGCTTCTGGACCAAAGCGGCCAAGTATCATTGGTACTAAAGGCCATTCCCTACCCCCAGCAAGTCGCCCGGCAGATTGAACAAGTTCGGCTGGCCCAGCAATCAACACAACTGGCACAGGCTCATCTGTTGCAGCGGCCCCCTTTGGGACAAAAACCGGCGACACCAACCCCTGTGACCCCGACTCTTATCGTCCCTGCGGCGACCACCACCACCGGGCTTTGACCACGCTTCGCTCTATTGACAGCACTAATCGTGCATTCCAGGGGCAACCGCGAAAGTTTTACTCAGTTTTTTGGACCTTACCCCTTTTGGCTCGCCGGCCCATAAATCATGTCAACGACTGTCGACGCACTCCATAGCGGGCAAAACGGGCCTGATTCAGTCGACCTGTTGATTCTTGGTTGCGGCTACCTCGGAGAGCGAGTAGCCCGCCTCGCCATGAAAGCCAATTTTCGCGTGGCCGCAGTCACCCGGTCATCTGCCAAAGCAGACGTATGGGATTCTCAGGGCATAATCCCCTGTGTGGGCGATGTCACCATCCCGGAAAGCCTGGCGAAACTTCCAACCGCAAAAGCCTGTCTCTATGCCGTTGGCTACGATCGGAAAGCCGCCCCCTCCCAGCGAGAAGTTTATTGCCAGGGGCTTCATAACACGTGGGCCGCAATTGGTCGCACCTGCGAGCGATTCGTCTATGTTTCCAGCACTAGCGTCTATGGGCAATCTGCTGGCGAATGGGTCGATGAAGCAAGCCAGACCGCGCCAACGACCGAAGGGGGCCAAATCTGCCTGGAAGCAGAGCAGATCCTGCGTGAACTATCCAAAACCAATGGCGTTACCGGAATTTCTCTTCGCATGGCTGGTCTTTATGGCCCCAACAGAGTGATTGCCAAAGCCGAAGCACTCAAGACCCATTCCCCAATCAGCGGCCGCCCCGATTCCTGGCTTAACCTCATCCACATTGATGATGCTGCCAGGGTCTGTACTACCGCGCTTTTTACTGAAAATCCAGATCCAACTTATCTGGTTTCAGACGATCAACCAGTCTTAAGGTCCGAATACTACAATCTGTTCGCCCGGCTGGTCAGTGCGCCAGAACCAGTATTCGATACCAGCGTCCCAGCCAAACGGGGAAGCGGCGGGATCAACAAGCGCTGCCAAAACGCCCTGGCCAAGGCATTACTGGGAGGCGATTGGCTATACCCCACCATCGAGACCGGCTTACCAGCAGCGATAGGCCCATTGCCATCGCCGTAGGCTTTCAACTCAACGAGCCGACGATGCCAATCGTCGGGGGCTTCCCATCGTGGCCACTTCCCGCGTCGTAAAGCTTTCGCGACGATCGACCGGAAGTGAGTCAGACCATCGAATAAGTCTTTTTGACACGACCTTGATCGTCATCACCAGCCGTGTTCAGCAGGCATACTCATCGATGTCTAATACGGGTCAACAACCTGCAGTCCCGATGCCATTTCGGGAACAGGCAAACTCATATGAGCCGGATCTGCTGAACCGATACTTGTTGGAGCAGCCGATGCCGCTTGCCAATTCGTTCCAGCGGGCAACGACAACGTCGGAGCACTGCTGCTGGAGACGGTCGACACATTTGCCGTAACTGGATACGAGTTCATCGTCGGAATCATTCCCGGCGAAGGGGGAAGCTGAGTCATCGCGGCCCCGTTGAACGTGGCCTGTGGGACAGAGGAAACGATTGTGGTCGATGGAGCAGCCCAGGTCACGTTACTGGGAACCATTCCTGCCGCAGGAAACGCTTGGACGATCTCAGGCTGATAGCTGGTCCCGTAGGTCCGCATTCCCCGTCGCCCACCTCGGCGGCCCCTTCGAGCCATTAGCGCCGGGTCTTGCATCATGCTTCCATCTGATGAAGCCATCATCGGAGCCGTTACTGGCATCCCTTCAACCATCATTGGCTGGTTCATCATCCCCGGTGTCGCACCAGGTGTTGTATTGAGTGAAGCAAGGGCCGATTCAACTGCAGGTTGATTCGATCTGCTGGCAAGGCTTTGCTGAAAGTAGTTAGCCGCCTGTTGCGGCATTCCTTGATCACGATAGACATGCCCCAGCTCTGCAAGGGCCGCAGGATTCTCAGGATCAACCTGTAGCGCCTGGGCCAGTGTCTGCTGGGCACTGGTGTAGTCGCCAGTTGTCCGTTGCAACCAGGCAAGTTCGACATGTGACTCGGGCAAGTAGGGCTGTGTCTCTGCCCAGGTCGTCAAAATTTCTTGAGCTTCTCCCTGTCGTCCCTGTTGCACCAGGTTTTGAGCCAAGGCGTGGTAGCTTGGCTGGTGCATCGAATCGAGGGACAGATTATGCCGCAGAATTTGTTCGGCATTCTGGCTGTCACCCAGCTTCTGCATCGCCATCGCCAGGTTGTACCGATAGTCGGCACTCTTGGGATTGTCAGCCACAGCTCGCGAGAACTCATTGCGAGCCATCGCGTAGTTCCCTTTTTGAAAGTAGCCCACCCCCGAGTTGTTCATCACCCAGGCATTTGACCGGCTGCACCCAACCAGACTGCACAGAACCAGCAAGCAAACGGCTGCTAATGGAGAAACAGTTTTCATCGAAGTGGCCATGTCCTTTGGCTCCTGTTACACCAGCTTTACCACCTTTGGTAGAGCAAGCGAAAGATCATCCAAGATCACTGCAAACAATAGCCGGCCGTGCCAATCACGTTGGCATCATGCAGAGCAACAAACCCACGACGGGTCTGCACACCAACTGCCATTGCTTGAATTCGCGTCAAATTGAAAAGAGTTTGGGAGAACTCGACGGGGAACGTAGTCCAGCCGGAATGACGCTGCAAGAGAGCTTTATTGAGGGTTAGACAATCCCCCCGCAAGGTCATCGCAAATTGGGAAAACGACCCCAAAGACAGGCAAAACCTGCCGAACCGGCCTCTGCCCCCGGCAATTGGGATGTGGTTAGCAGTCGAGACTGGCAAAAGTCTCGATGCAACTCAGCGACTAACCAGGATATTCACCAAAAAGCATCTGTCAGCCGCAACGCGCTAGCGTTCGGTTTTCTCGCCGTTCTGCTTTCCTTGCGAGCAAACTCTGTGTTTGCTAGCGCTGAAAGATTGGCAACAGATTGTTTGGCATTTGCAGCACGATCAGTGCCATCGCTGTGCCGTACTCGTCGCAGATCATTCGGTCTGTCCAACTCCCATCGATGTTCTGGCGAGCAATTAATTCTTGTCGAATCGCCGGGTACCATCGTCCCCAATAGGTATCCCCCGCCTGCCACATCGCCTGAGCTGCATAGTAGTGCCCATAATAGTAGTGGGTCTCAGATCGGAATGCGGGTCCCCCCGGCTCAAATCGGAGCAGGTACTCTAAGCCCTGTTCGATCTCTGCCCCCTCGTAAATCCCCGCGCTGTACAGGGCCACAACCCCTGCAGCAGAGCGAGGAAAAATGCTGACCGGCCTTGGCTCCAACCGATAGCGAAAGCCGCCATCAGTATTCTGGCATTTGCGAACATATTCCGTACAAAGGTCGACCACTTGCCGGGGGACCGTCATCCCTGCATTCCGTGCTGCCCGCAAGGCCATGATTTGACAGACGGTCACTGAAATGTCCGCATCCCGTCCGTCGGGCAAGTAACGCCAGCCCCCATCTTTGCTTTGTGAATTAATAATCAGGGTAACCGCGTTCCTGAGGGCAACTTCCACCTCCTCGCGAGGCGACATTCCATAGACCTCAGCCAGAAACAATGTCGCAAATCCGTGTCCGTATAGCGGCCCGTGCCCGGCGCTATCCTCGCGAATCAGCAGTCCTGAAGGCTCTTGGGACTTCAAAAGAAAGTCGATTATCGCCTCGATCCGTTCTCCCTCGGGACCTATCCCCGGAGAATGCCCTGCAGCCAGAAAGGCCATCCCTGCGAGAGCAGTGATCCCCACGTTTTGACGAAACTGACCACCCGACCCAAACCCGCCATCGGGATGCTGTCGCGAGGAAAGGTAAGCCAGACCAGCGGCTATCGCTCTTTCGGTTAGCGGATCGACCGCGACCAGCGAACTGTTGGATTTCTCTTTCGCACTTGGCCCACCATCAGCCAACAGCGGTCGACCAAAACCGAGTAAGACGGCCGCCATTAAGGCAACGACAATCAGCCGCGGGGCCCATTCGCTGATGAACGGACTGAAGCAGCGGAAAGTCTTGGGAATCAACTTGGCCGATAGCCATTGTTTAGAAAGGCGAGCCACTATTTCGCCCGCCCGCGGCGATTGCACCTTGACGATTTTCAATGACCAGATTGGCGACGGGAGACGGTGGTGCAACACCCGGGCGAGTTGCCGGGACACGCACCCCTTCAGGCCCGGTCGGTTCGGCAATCCCGGCGGTCGACTGGATGTTTCGCAAGTCGTACGACCGCCGCGGCTCTTCGCGAGGTTCCGAAAATCCCCTCGGCCGAACCTCAGTATCGGGGCCCACCAATTTGTCGGCAAATGGATCATGCAGCTCATAAGCCCGGCGTTCGGTAGCAGGTGGCCGTGCATTCAAACCGAGAAACCGGGTTTCCGTCGGGCCGACGCATCCCGTCGCAACAACAGAAAACCCAATCCCCAGACCCAGCCAGGTCACAGTTAACAATGACTGCGGAATCGAGACAAAACCATATCTACAAAACATTTGTGGCCATCCCTAGCCTCCCCGCCAGGCAGCTCGGTTCGCACCGATTTCTTATGGCAGGTTCTGATTAGTTCCTAACGATTCCGGCAAGAATAGCCCAAATCGGCCATGCGGGACTAGCTCATTCCGCCGGTCGAAAGCAAAATGATATACAGAACACTGAACAATCGCGTGTGACCGGAGCAATTGCAGATAGAGCGCAGCCAGCTTAAACTTCTGGGCTTACGGCGGTTTCGGCACAACCGTCGTTGACAGCCAAGTCGGAGTCTAACCCATGAAAGCGACAAACACATTGAAATCAGCAGAAGCTGTTGACGTCAAAGGCATTCTTTCGCAGCGTGGCACGATGTCGGCCGAAGAATGGAATCAGATGCGCCGAGCCATCAGCAGCGATCAAGTCGCTTTGGCGCGGCTTGAAATCGATAGCCTGCTCCGCGAAATCGAAGGGGGTAAGCATGATCCTGGCCAAACGACCCGAGCGGGCGTCGGGGCCTATCTCTTGGGTCAGCATGTCATCGCCGACCGCCTGCTTTCATCGACAACCGGTGACGCCGTTGGGACTTACGTCCACGCGCTGGTGTTGATGTCATTGGATCGACTGGGTGAGTCGGAAGCGAAGTTTGCTGCGGCATCAAAAGCTGGTTTCGATCCAGTCGAGTGCACCCTTAAGCGCGCCGGTGTGATTCGGCTCCAGGGTCGACTTGATGAAGCCGAGCAGGCAGTCCGTCAATCAGGTGCCGAAGGAGCACGTCGGGCCGAGTACTCCTACCAGATGGGCTGTATTCTCTCTGATCGAGGGGATACCTATGGCGCAATTGAGTACTTCGAGCGGGCGGTCGATATGGACCCGCACCACTCGCAGGCTCTGTTTCGCCTTGCTGAACAAAACGCCCTCTACGGTAACGACGCCGAAGCGATTCGCCTGTACGAGCAGTCGCTCAGCCGCGCACCATATCATATGGCAGCAATGTTGAACCTTGGGTTGTTATACGAAGATCGCGGCAATTACTCGTCTGCGGCTTTCTGCTTCCGTCGTATTCTGTCGTTCGACCCGAACCATGCTCGGGCTCGGATGTACATGAAGGACATCGAAGCGACGCAGGAAATGTACTACGACGACGACATGGCGAAGAACGAACAGCGGATGGCCCATCTGCTGAGTCGTCCAGTAACTGATTTCGAGCTATCAGTTCGCAGCCGTAACTGCTTGGCATCGATGAACATTAAGACGTTGGGCGACCTGACGAATACCCCAGAAAACGAGTTGCTCGAAGGAAAGAACTTTGGGGAAACGTCACTGGTTGAAATCCAGGAACTGATGACAGCCCACGGCCTGCGAATCGGTCAGAATCTGCAAGCATCGGCCAAGCCACGCGATGCAGCCACACCTTGGGCAGCACCAGTCCCTGGGATTCTGCCGTTGGGTGGCATGGAACTGTCGCCGCAAGAGCAGGCCCTCCATTTGCGTCCAGTCGCCGATCTCAACTTGTCTGTTCGTGCCCGTAAGTGCATGGCCCGACTTGGGATTGCATCGCTGGGTGAATTGGTTCAGCGAACAGCTGACGAACTGCTTGCGACGAAGAACTTCGGGGTGACATCGCTCAACGAAATTCGGCAGCAACTTTCCGAGCATGGACTTAAGCTGCGAAACGACTAAGTCGCCTCTGGTTTGCGGCGACAGTTTGATCTGTTTCCGCAGACTATCTTAACCGACACGGGATATACCGGTACCGGGCAAGGAGGCCTGTCTCGTGCCCATAACTGACCAACAGCCTGAATCTGGAAACGTCCCTGCGACGTGGCCGATCGGGCTGTTTTTTTGCTTCGTGGTCTTGGCGGCCGCGACGGTTTTCGGATTCGGAGTATGGCGGCGTTTTACCATTCCAGCGATTCCACCGCTGTTGCAAGTCTCTCGGCCAGCAACGCAAACTGGCCCTTCGTTTGGCCGAGCGAATGAATTGCACCGCGCTTCGAGAACAGCGGATCGTGTTGCAGGAAATGGAGAACTTGCCAATCGGTCGGATGAACTGAAAACCGTTGTTGGAGATCGTATTTCACGGCTCCCTTCTACGATTCGGGTAGCCCTCTTTGATCAACCACCAGGTCAGGTTGCCGTTGCGATCGGCGGCCCTTACCGGATCGAGTCGGTTACTGGCAAGCTTTATGAGTCGGGATCGAGACTAGCCAGAACAGAGTTTCGAATCGCCGAGACCGGTAGAGGTT
>JAIXVG010000549.1 GCA_027483145.1 Planctomyces sp. | reverse complement strand
TCCCGGGCCTTTCTAACACTGATAGTTCTCGGACGAGGTCCGATTCTTTCGCAATCAGGAGTTCCTTGATTTGCTTGGAAAACGGTTGCTTGATCAGAGCCAGATATTTTCCCAGGTCAGGAGTTGCCGTTCGAGGATAGGTGAGTAAGTGGATGTGTTCGGGCATGAAAACGAAGGCCACAAGGTCGATGTGCTCGGCTTTCCCGGCTGCGTCGAGCGAACGGGCTAGTTTCTCGCACCATGTTTCGTCGACGAGCAGTTGCCGTTGCTGGTAGCAGGAGAATGTGAACTCATGCAGATGGCCCGGTTCATGGAAGTGCTTCAGCTTCTTTCGATGTTCCATTTCAGTGTTCTTGAAACGCATCGTGGGTGAAGTTGGCGAAAAACCAAAAACGTTGGGTCGATATTGTAACGAATGGTTGATCGTCCGTGATCAGGTTTCCGGCACAAGGTTGGGATTGAAAACGAAGAGAAGACACTGGCATAGCCAGTGGCACCCAAGAGAATACGGGCAATGGCGGGGGTTACGTTCGCTTAGACGTATAGGCAGCCAGCGCCGCTTTGACCAGCGTTCCCATTTTGGGATGGGAGGGTTCGAAGTCGGCTCTTAGGCCTTCGGATTCGATGGTTTCGGTGGCGGTGGGGCCGATGGAGGCGATGAAGGTTTTGAGGGCGGCGTCTCGCCAAGCCTCTTTCAAGCCCAGGCGGTCTGCGACGAGTTGCACATGATGAAGCTGCTGGGCGCTGGTGAACATCAATACGTCGAACTGGCCAGCGATCGTCGCATGGACGGCGGCTTCCAACGGGGCGGTGTCTTCAGGGAGTTCCCAGCGATAGACGGGGACAGCCATCACGGTTGCGCCACCTGCTGTTAAAGCATCATAGAAGAGCTGGTTCGGCTGGCCATATTCCTGAATGGCGATGTGTTTTCCTTGAATGGCATTTCCCTGGTGAAGTGTCTCCAGCAGTTCTCGCCAGGTATTGGGTTCGGGGGCTTTCAGGTCGATACGCACGCCCCATTCGCGGAGGACGACGACCGGCTTGGGGCCGCGAACGGCGATGGTGCAGGGGGCGAGTGCTTCAAAAAAGCGGGCAGGTTCGTACTTGGTTTGCAGGGCTTCGAGGAGTGCCCGGGCACCGACCCCCGTCATAAAGACGACGACATCAATTTCCCCAGTGAATAGCTTCTCGGCAAAGGCGACGGCTGCTGGATTTTGGTCAAGGGGAATCTCGCGCATCGATGGGGCGATGGTGGCGTGGCCGCCGTTCCGTTCGATGAGGGATCGCATTTCTTCGCCGCGACGACTTTCGAAGCTGCAGACTTTCATGGGGGGCTTTCTGAGATCGGGGGACGATGTTGGTCGCTTCGTGATGAACTTAAGAGGCTGCTGGAATGGCTGGAAGAGTTACTTGGGGACGACACGGCCGTAGCCAGCGGCAGATAGGAAAAGCGGTTGAAATCGGTGTCATTGTTGCTCTCTCTGCGGGCTGGCGGCGCTTACCCGTTGTTGTTCGACCGGCTTGTGATTGAACGGGAAGATTGTTCACCGCGAAGACGCAAAGAGCGCTAAGGAAATGCTTCACTTGGCGGTCTTCGCGTCTTTGCGGTGAGAATTCATTTTCAATTTGTTCTTCAGGTTCGTAGCGGCGATCGTTGGAGCTTTTGTTGGGGCCGAACGAGCGATTGATTTATGGGGCCATCACGAGGGCGGTGATGAGCATGACTCCGTTAAACACAGCGTGTAGCAGCATGATACCGATCGCGCTGCGATAGGTGGCGTAGAGTAGTCCCAAAATGAGGGCGAGGGGGGCCAGGGCCAAGCCATCAAGCGGGCCGTGGGCGAGGCAGAAGCAGACAGCGACGATGGTGATAGCGATGGGCCGGGAAACATAGCGCGACAGGAAGGGCTGAAGCGAGACTCGAAAGACCAGCTCTTCGGTGAGTGGGGCGACAATCGTCACCAGGCAGCCAATCCAGGCAACGATCGGACTGGCTGCGTCTTTAGCCAGCAGCGAGAGGAGGGGGTGCTGAGTCTCTTCGGTTCGCCACGGCGATAAAAGGAGCAGCGTGCAAAGGATTGCAGCCGGTATCGCCAGGAGACCGATGGCGAATGTCTGCCAGGTTCGTCGGTCTTTCAAAAGGGTGAATTCGGTCCGCAAATCGGGGCGTTCGACAATGAGGGTGACCAGCAGAATGCCAGCTAAGGTCAGATTGATGAGAACCGTTTGCTGAATTCCGGCCAGACTCACTTCGGCCCGGGGGGCTATGCCAACCGACAGGCCCGAGATGACCAGCAGGCCGACCCAGGCGAGCGAGCAAAGAGCGTGCATGGGGATGCGATTTGGTTTCAGTGGGCCTTCGGCCAGGGAAAAGGAATTCTGCGGGCTAAACGCAGTAAGAAAGTGGCCACCTAATAGACGAGGGGCTGCTGATGGGAGCGGGGGGGGGCTGGTCGATGGGCGAAGCCAGTGATTCAGGTTCACTCCGATGAGGCCAATCCACCAGAGGAGACTCGCTAAGGTGAGCATGGCAAGGAAAATTGCCAGCAGAGTTTGTAAGATAGTCAAAGGGAGTCAATCTTTACAAAGACCGAGTATCTACAGGACTGGTAGCTAACCGACGTGGCTGATGTTCTTGCACAAATTGTAGCGCATAAATGGACCGAAATCGCCGCAGCCAAGGCACGGACTCCACTGTCGCAGCTTGAGGCTCAGTTGGCAAATGCCAGCCCTCCTCGGGGGTTCGCTAGGGCACTACGGACTGCCAGGCGAATTGGTCTGATCGCCGAGGTGAAAAAAGGGTCCCCCTCGGCTGGTACCATTCGCCCCGATTTTGACCCGGTTGAAATCGGGAAGACCTATGCAGCGCATGGTGCCCACTGCTTAAGTGTATTGACCGATGAGCATTTTTTTCAGGGCCACCTCAGTTATCTGACAAACGTACGGCGGGCCGTCGAGATTCCAGTTCTGCGGAAGGACTTTATCCTTGATGAGTATCAGGTGGTTGAAGCTCGGGTGGCTGGCGCTGATGCGGTGCTGCTCATAGCCGAATGCCTCACGCAAGATCGGCTGGTCGCACTCTACCGCTTGATTACCAACCTTGGAATGGATGCATTGATCGAGATCTATGATGTCGAAAACCTGGCGAGAGTACTGGAACTGCGGCCCCCACTTCTGGGGGTGAACAATCGCGACCTCAGGACGTTCAAGGTTGATCTAGGTCATACGCTGGCAGTGGCCAAGGGCCTGCCGCCCGAAACATTACTTGTTAGCGAAAGTGGTATTCGCACCGCTGATGAGGTCGAGTATCTGGTGCAAGGCGGGGCAGGGGCCATCCTGGTCGGTGAAACACTAATGAAGTCCCCCGATATCGGCGCAGCTGTCCTAGAGTTGATGAAGCCTCCCGACCTCTAGCCGAGTGGCTTCATCCTGATTTTGTCTTTCCATCATCCATCATCCATCATCATTCATCCCTCATCATTAGGCCCCCCAATGACTTCTCCCGCCATCCCAAGTGATCCTGCGATCGAGCATGTATTAGTTGTCCCGACGCTTCTCTTTCATGAGGTGGGGTACTTTCAGGGATATCAGCCTTCCAGCGAAAAGTATCTGTCGATTTTGCTCGATGAGGCGCACACGAGCTATCGGCCGCGGAACGAAGTCGAGCAAGACCCCAGCTATAAGCAGTTGATTCCATATTGCCTGTTCGTCTACAACGGCAGCGTATTTTATTATCGACGTGGTAAGGCCGGGGGAGAGGGGAGGCTGCACAGCAAGCGCAGCGTTGGGATCGGAGGGCATATCTCGTCGACCGATCAGGCTGCCGGGGAGCGACGCTATTTTGCCGCGATTGAGCGGGAAATTGCCGAGGAAATTGATGTCCAGTGCGGGTACACCCAACGGTGTGTTGGCCTGATAAACGACGACTTGACCGAAGTTGGCCGGGTCCATCTCGGAATTGTTCACATTTTTGAGCTCGAAGCGCCAAAAGTTCTACCACGTGAACAGTCGATCTTAGAGACAGGATTTGCATTACCGGCTGATTTGCTGACCCAAATCGATGAATTTGAGACTTGGTCACAAATTTGCCTCAAGAGTTTGTTCTCCTGAGCCGACGACGCTGAGCCTTGGGCCAAGACCCTTGGCTAAGTATCTCGGGCGATGCCTGGCTTTTTGTACCGGCTGTTGTGGGCCGTGTGAAAAGTAAAGTGGGCACCGTTCACGGCGGCTTCAGGAATAGTGCGACAAAGGAGTGTCGGGCGATGACGCAGCAAATGAGTCGACGTTCAATTCTGGGCGCATCAGTCGCCGCAATGGGCCTGGGGGCTGCGCTCACCGGAGCTGCTGTTGCTGACGATAAGGCCTACAAGAAACTGGATGACGAAGGCTTGGGCCTGCTTCTAAAAGCAATGGGCCTTGAGACTTCACTGGCTGAAAAGCGGTACGACTTCGCCTTTAAGTCGAACGTGAACGACCAGGAATGGGAACTGTCGATGTCGGCCGTCCTCAGTCAGGACGCGAACTCGGTTTGGATTATGGCATGGCTTGATAACCTGCCCAAGTCGGCATCAGATGTTCCCCGCACCGCACTGCTGCGGCTCTTGTCGGACAACGACAAGCTGGGCAAAGGAAAATTCTTTGCCTACATCGCTTCGAACCGCCGCTTTGTGCTGCAGCGAGTTGTTCCCAACGAAGGGATGACCAGCGCGAGCCTGCGGGCAGATCTCGATGACTTGGGTGCGACCGTGGTTGCCACGTATCCGCACTGGTCGACCGAAAACTGGAAGAGTGCGAGCCAGGATGATCCTGCCCAGGCTGCGAAGTCGGGCGTGCAGGTCAAAGGGAGCGCCCCACAAGGCCCCGCCAGCCGCGCCGCTCAGTCGGCCGCGAATGATTCGAAGTTCGCTGCACCCGAGAAGAAGTAGCTGCTGCCGAATCGATTGCGGTTTGTTGGTTGCCGTGAATAGAACGAATAGCCCAGGGGTTGTAGCGACCACTGGGCTATTTTTGTGCTTTGACGCTGAGTCGATCGTACTTCAGCCAGCCTGGATTATACATTGCGCACGGGGATACTCGGGTGGCCTGGCGATATGGTGGCTGGGCTGCGAAGCACAAGATCCTGTGTCATCTGGTCTTGCTGATCACTTGGCTCACGATGTATGCACTGTTTTGTGATAACTATCCGCCAACACAAAACGAGAGTGTTTCTGACAGTATGGTTGAAAGACTTTGAACCGATTGGCGTTATGTCAAATCATGTCAGCGGCATGAAAAACTTGGGTCAGCCCGGATTCTTCAATCTGTCCAGCGTTTGAACCACGATCCCTCTCGGATGATGAATGCCTTGCCAATTGACCCAAAACAGAGAGTCTTTGAGATTCAGGGAGAGATATCGGATGAACGGGACGTTTTACCGTGAATTGTAGCGGAGCGGCGCAGGCCGGCCGGCGCAAAGTCTACCTGTGGCCTTTGCACCTCAAGCGATGTCGATGAACCGGAAGGCTTCCCCTCTTCCGCTACGATCTTCCAGGTCGCATGGAAATGGAATGGCGATTCGAGCCATGAAGAATTTGGGTTGGGCGGTTGGGCATCAGAAAGGGGCAACTGGCTCTCGTCGGATTGACGACCGAGTTGTTATCAGTCGTCAATCTGATGGCAGGGTGCATGGCGCAGCATCTTGTTTCTTCGCAACCCAACCAGTCTGGCGACTGGCCGGGCCACCTGGCGAAGCATGAGAGGCTTAGGCTGCCTCACCGCTCCACTGATTTAAGTGGTTCCAACCTCTTATGGCTCTACCCCCAAGTAGCCGGCTGACGCCAACCTGGGCCACCCCAAACGAAAGAACGACTCGCTCAGAAAACGTCCATGTTTTCCAAGCAAGCCGAGGTACAAAATGTTTACAAACCGTGAAGCACTTCAACCTTCCGGTTGCTTTGCATCCTTCCGCTTACTTGTCGAAACGATCTGCGAATTCACCGTAACCTTCTGCTTCCAGCTTGTCTTTTGGAATAAACCGCAGCGCGGCAGAGTTCATGCAATAACGCAGCCCGGTTGGCTTTGGTCCATCGTTAAAGACGTGCCCGAGGTGAGAGTCACCAAACCGTGACCGGACTTCCGTTCGCGACATCAACAAATGGTTGTCGGTCTTTTCTGTCACAACGTCGGGAGCAATTGGCCGCACAAACGACGGCCAGCCGGTCCCCGACTTAAACATATCCTTGGAACTGAACAGTGGTTCGCCGGTTGCTACATCGACATAGATGCCGTCGGCGTAGTTGTTCCAATACTCATTTTTGAAAGGAGGCTCGGTCCCTTCTTGTTGAGTGACTTTGTACTGCATAGGGGTGAGCCGCTTTCGCAACTCGGCATCGGTTGGCTTCGTATACTTCCTGGTGTTGGAATCTGTTCGGGTTTCCTGGCGGTCTTCTTTCACGGGACTCTCCATCGAGATTTTCTGCAAGGTGGGCTGATTTCGTTTGGGTTCATCTTTTTGAGGGGTGTACTTTCGGTCCTTACCCCAGGTGGCTTTCAGAAAGCCTTCGCGCCCGGAGTAAATGTGACACTGTTCGAAGCGAGTCGGGTTCTTCTTGTAGAAGTCCTGGTGATATTCTTCTGCCGGATAAAACTTCGCAGCTTCACGAATAGGGGTCTTAATGGGCTTTTTAAATCGCTTCGAATCTTCGAGGCGCTGTTTAGATGCTTCTGCTGTTGCTCGTTCGTCTTGATTAGCGACGAAGATCGCAGGGACATAGCTACTGCCACGATCGGCAAACTGCCCCTTGTCGTCGGTGGGGTCGATGTTTCTCCAGAAGATTTCAACAAGATCGGCATACGCGATTTGCTGTGCATCGTAGGTGACACGAATCGCCTCTAAGTGCCCCGTCTCGGAATGGGCCACATCGTCATAGGTGGGGTTCTCCAGCGTCCCGCCGGTGTATCCCGACTCCACCTTCAAAACACCCTTGATTTGCTCAAACGGCTGTTCCATGCTCCAAAAGCAGCCACCAGAAAAGACGGCGGTCTTCAGGTGAATCGCAGGTTTGTCGTCACCACGCGCAGACCTGCCCGCCAGTAGCCAGCCACTTTGAATTTCGGCGTCACCCGTCAGACCCGAGCCAAGCACCAACCCGAAAATCGCTAAAGCTTTCTGTTGCCACATGTTAACACCTGCACTCTCAAGAATGTGATCGTTGATTCAACTGACAAGGCTAAGACGCCGTGATCGGGTTCGGTCTTACCCCGAAAGCCAGTTTGCTGGAAGACGATCTACATTGAGCGGCCGGTTCTATTCGGTGATCAGGGCAGCAAAGACCGGCAGAGCGGCACTGTTCGGGTTGCATGAACTCTTCGGGAAGCATTGGGCAGGCTGTGACCGATGTTTGTTGAATTCGAGTCTTCTCGGATCGGGGATGCGTCAGGGGTAGCCTGACCGACGTTCTGGAACAGGAAGGGGAGCCACGAAAGTCGTCGTGATCTCTTCCAATTGTTTGTGGCAACACATCAATCTGTTAGCAGCGATTGGAGATAAGCACATCGATGGCCATGAAGATGAAATCGGGTTGAGTTTGACCGTCGGGGGTAAATTGATAAGGATGCTTTTGGGGGAGACGGGTTGTCTGGCAACGTTTCAAAACCGCGACTTGCGGCACTTTATCGATGGCTATCCTTCATGAAATCGCACACCGAGTATTTGACGTTCAACCTGCCTGTCCGAATGGCGTTTGAGAATATCACGCAAACGATTGCTTCGATTGTGGCGAAGAGTGAAGTTCGCGAAGGGCTGGTGCTGGTGAACGCAATGCATATCACCGCGTCGGTCTTCATTAACGATGATGAGCCTGGGCTACATGCCGACTATGCGAAGTGGTTGGAAGAACTGGCCCCGTTTGATGCATCCCCAATGCGATACGCTCATAACCGCACCGGTGAAGACAATGCCGATGCTCACCTCAAGCGGCAAATCATGGGCCGCGAGGTGGTGGTGGCGATTACAAATGGGAAGCTTGACCTGGGGCCTTGGGAACAAATCTTCTATGGCGAGTTTGATGGTCGGCGGGCTAAGCGGGTGCTGGTTAAGGTGATTGGGGAGTAGAGACGCACCGGTCAGCACTTACCGATGAGATTGAAGCTCGATTCCCAATTCACATGATGCCGTATGGCAATCTTACAGCCGTAACACTGTATACTTGTTTTGATGACGACTTAAGTTCTGGTTCTGCACGTTCTGTGTTATTTACTTGCATCTTCTTTAAGCTGTCTTGGGGTGTTATTGGGGCGAGCTTCCTGCTCACTGTCATGACATGCACGGAAGAGACGACCGCAATTGGTCGCGGGAAACCGGGGAAGTAAACATGAGTATCGAAGCAACAGAAACCCCGCAACCAAATCCGGAATCTACCTCGTTGCTACGCAACTGGATTGAAACGCCTGGCTGGATCGCTGCCCTGTTGCTGCTTTTTTCGGTGGTCGCCGTGTCAGTATTTTTGCGATCGCCGTGGGGGCCAGTGATTTCGTCAGCCATGTTTGGTACTCCAGGAAACGCTCCATTGTGCCATAAGCAGTTGATTGGCCCCGTGCTTGAGTATGCGAACAACGACCCCGGGGGCTACCTGCCGAATGCTGAGGGGTCTAGCGACGCATCATTTGCAGTGATCAGCAAATATCATGAAAGAGGAGTTGCGAACAAGTGGATGAAGGAATGGTCGCCGAAATACAAGTACGTCGCCGGTCTGAGAAAAGGGGATCCGGGAGAACTCGTTTTGTTTTACCTGGCGAAGCCAACCCGCTGGGTGTCGCATGTCGTCAGGCCCAAAGCATGGGATGAAGAGGGCTGGATCGTTTGCCCGCTTGATCTGATGGTGCTGGATGGTCTTTCTAGTCGTGAGTACATTCGGCAGGGGGAGAAGAGCGAAACCCTGACCAATGAACAATTTCGCGAGCGATTACAAAAGACGCTCGACTTCTTGAAGGCCAACCAGCGGCCGAATTGGGAGGTGGTTGTGCAGGAGCATCAAGTGACTTTGAATTTGCTGCAAGCGATAGAAGCAAAGAAATAGCTTGTAGTGAATTTTATCAGGATGCGGCCCATCATGGGGCGTGTTGATTTTCGAGCATCGAAACGAGTTTGCGGGCCAATGGTAGCCTTTGATACCGAAGTCGACGTACGAATCTGCGATGCTGTGGTTTAGTGATTGATTTTACTACAGCATCATGGCTCGTCGGCAGCTAATTCCGTTTGAGTCAACCCGGACATTTCACGGTATTCAACTATCGGGGACAAGTGATGTTGGAAGTAGCTGGTGGACTCGCGGGTCAGAAGAATGAGATAAGCAGTCGCGAAATGATCCTCAGATTTGCACTTGGTCTTTTGGCAACCGTCTTGGTTGTGATTTGCGCACTAGCTGTTGTGGCGGTAACAAGCTTTTCTGGCGGCATATTGGTTTCGAGCATGCCGTTCGGTAAGCAGCCAAACCAGCCGCTATGTCACAAACTGCTGCTGACGCCATTGTATGGCTACTTGCAAACCCATCTCGGTGGTGTGCTTCCGAATGTTGATGGAAAGAGTAATGCGTCGTTTGTGCTGCTCGCCAGCCATTTGGGGAGTAGTAGCGACAAGTTTGCTCAGGAGTGGTTGCAACAATACAAGTACGTGCCGGGTTTGAACGAGAATGATCCGGGAGACTTGGTGCTTCTCTATATGGTTAAGCCAACTCGCTGGGTACATCACATTGCGCCAGCAAAAGCGTGGGACGCGGAAGGGTGGAT
>JAIXVG010000371.1 GCA_027483145.1 Planctomyces sp. | reverse complement strand
CGCACCAAACACCCGTAGTGACTTACTCTATAAAGACGTGCTTCGGGATGAATCTCGCGTGATTTGGCGTGGGATGATCAAGGTCGCCAAAGACGCTCAAAAGACTGATGGCTATCAGCGAAACGATGGCCTCGTCCTCAGTCCCGATGCTCGGGCCGATGCGATTCCCGGCCTCGAAATCGAAGCCGATGATGTGCGATGCACCCACGGTGCGACAGTTGGCCGGGTCGACGAAGAGCAGGTTTTCTATCTGATGTGCCGTGGCCTGAGCCGATATGAAGCGATGCATATGATTGTCGCCGGTTTCTTCCAGCGAGTTTACGACCGAATTCCGGTTGAGACCGTCCGAGATACACTCGACAAGGCTGTCATTCGCAAGCTGGGGGTTGGGGAGTAGGGGCGGAAGAGCGATGATGGATGAATGATGATGGAGAGGTCAGAGACTAAAGCAAACGGCTGCAAAGTAGAGGATTGAAATTCGGATGGTTGATTTCGAGCGAATCGCTGACGTGACTGACTATGTGGCGGGAGAGCCACTGAGCGTCTTGATTGATGATATTCCCGCACTAATTATCGAGCTTGATGGTCGGTATGTCGCGATTGAGGACCGCTGCAGCCATGACGGGCAACCGTTATCTGATGGCCTTATTACAGAAGGGACGATCGAGTGCGCGCGTCACGGTGCCCGGTTCGATCTTGCGACCGGGGCAGCGTTGTGCATGCCTGCGACCGAAGGGATCGCCACCTTCGATCTGGTCATTAAAGATGGCGGCTTCTGGGGACGTTCGCGAAAGGCCGAGTTGGTCCCAGCGGCGACGGCTTCCCAAGTGGCAGCGGCTAGTGCGAGTGGGACAGCTGCCAACGAGCCTTCGGCTGTTTCGACGACAACAACAGAACCATTCGAAGCGCCAGATGAAGGGGTGCTGATTGAATCTCTGCGTGAGGTGATCGACCCCGAGTTGATGATCAATATTGTCGACCTGGGCCTTATCTACGGGGTCACACTGACCGAAGACAAGGTGAATGTCGAAATGACCCTCACCAGCCCCGCGTGTCCAGCCGGGCCGCAGATCATTCAGCAGTCGAAAATGGCTCTGATGCGGGTTCCGGGGATTAATTCAGCCGACATTAAACTGGTGATGTCCCCCCCTTGGACACCCGAGCGCATGACCGACGAAGCCCGCGACCAATTGGGGATTTTTTAGCTGAAGTTTGCTGGCACGGGAGTGAACTTTGCGGTTCGCTGGGCCGCAGCCACCAGAGACGTTATGCTTAACATGTGGGCGGCGGTGGCAATGTCGTCATTACTCAGTTCGCGCGCAGGATTGGCATGAACTTCTTGCGGAAGATCGCTGCGGCTTTCTTGTATCGTACTGGAATTCTTTTTGATGCTTGTTCATAACGTTTTCTTCAAGCTGCACGATAGCTCTCCAGCCTCCGTCGAATCGATGACGGCTGCGTGCCATAAATACCTGAAGGACCACCCCGGCGTGGTTTTCTTTGCTGCGGGTCCTTTGGCGGCTGAATTGGCTCGGCCGGTGAATGACCGGAACTTCGACGTCGCGTTGAGTGTCGTCTTCACCGACAAAGCGGCTCACGACGCTTATCAGACCGCACCATTGCATCTGGAGTTCATCGCGGAGAAGAAGCCCGCATGGGACGTTGTGCGAATCTTTGATAGCTACTCCAACTAACGCCGCGGCATTGTTTTGGAGTCTTGCAGGTCGTCATCGCCCCCCTTGTCTCCCTCCACGGTTTGTGCACAACAGACATGATTGGGTGTAGCGATTCCCTGGTGATTTCACCTCCATAGGTTTGGCATGGTTTCTCGGCGAGTTGTCTTAGCGATGAGTGGCGGGGTCGATAGCTCTGCCAGCGCCGTCCTGCTGAAACAACAGGGCTGGGAGGTGATCGGTCTGTTCATGCGGTCTGGCGCTCAAGAAGCCGAAGCCTGTGCCACGAAGCCCGGTGCGTTACCAGTCATTTCCGCAAAGCCGCATAAGCAGGGCTGTTGCAGTGCTAGTGATGCGGCGGATGCGAGGCGTGTGGCTGATCGGCTTGATATCCCATTTCATGCCCTCAACTTTGCCGATGCGTTCACTCGCATTAAGGACTATTTCGCCGACGAGTATCTGGCAGGCCGCACGCCTAACCCGTGCGTGCAGTGCAACAACTGGCTGAAGTTTGGAAAGCTGTGGGAGTTCGCCCAGCAAGTCGGGGCCGAAGCCATTGCGACTGGCCACTATGCCCGAATTGAAGCTAACTCATCAGGTCAGCCTTGCCTCACCCGCGGACTCGATTTGTCGAAAGATCAGTCGTACGTCCTGTTTGGGATTCGGCGCGAACTACTAGGCCGCATCTTGTTTCCGGTGGGTAACTATAATAAGCCTGCTATTAGAGAATTGGCCGGCGAAGCCGGGCTGCGCGTCGCAACCAAGCCCGATAGCATGGAAATCTGCTTCATCCCCGATAACGACTATGCGGGCTTTCTGCAGCGCTATCGCGAATTTGGTGGGACCGCAGGTCATTTCGTCGACCCGGCTGGCAACATATTGGGTGATCATCCCGGGTTCGAGCAGTTCACTGTTGGGCAGCGGCGTGGCCTTGGGCTGGCGTTTGGGGAACCACGGTTTGTGATTCGGATCGAACCAGAGTCGCGGCAGGTTGTACTGGGAACAAAGCATGATCTTGAAGAGACGCGGCTGATTGCCCACGATGTCAATTGGCTGACGGATCCACCGACCAGTTCTTTTCGCTGCCTGGCACAGATTCGCTCGCAACACACGGCTGCACCTGCGACGGCATCCCCTCGGGAAAATGGGGACTGGGACGTGTTGTTTGATGAACCGCAACTGGGCGTCGCCCCAGGGCAGGGGGTGGTGCTGTACGACGATCAACAAGTGCTGGGGGGAGGGTGGATTCGGAGGCATCAGGCCACACCACAAACGACCCTTGCCGGACAGTCTGCACACAGTTAGGCAGGTCAGTCTTACGGACATGGTTGTAAGCCGATCACAAGCGGTTGTAGAACATGTTTGAAAACCCTGTTGGCGGCAAGAGTGATTTGGCATATCCCTGGATCGGTGTTTCCCTCCGGCGGATTTTGAAACCTCTTATGAGGTAACTTCCACATAGCCTGCCGACTGAATCAGTCCTTTCATCCAAACCGCCTCTCCGCGTGTTAGCCCGCGAAACTTCGTGATCTCAACCTTTGGCCCCTTGAGAGACAAGCCGAAGTTTTCTCCGGCTGCGCTGCGGGCCCGATTGGAACTGACAGACTTTCGGAGAATTTCTTCCACGTCGACCCGCACAAGCGATTCATATCGATAGCGAAATGCAGGCCAGATCGGGATCCCCCCGTAGCGAATCGACCAAACAGATTCTGTGGGACCAATGGAGAACGTGGTTACTCTGGCAAAGTCGAAGATGGCAGCAACTAGGCCGACTAGCATTGCCAGACCAATCAACTCGAACGGAATCAGAAAGACGAAGAGAAACCAATTCATTCCTTTCGGGACCGCAGCACCTTGCCCAATACCAAACAGGCTGCAAACAAAGATACCGACGATGCTGTTCCACAAAAGATTGACAAACAGCAAAATCAGGACATTGCGGGTGTTCCAATAGCCCGTTTCGACCAGTTTGATCTCGTCAGGTAGCTGGATGAATTGCCAGTGAGTCTCACCCGGGCGGGAAAAGTCTCGGGCATCGGCCGGGTTCAGTTCGATCTTCAGTGGAATTTGAAGCTCTGTCTTCAGCGTTATCAAACGTTCATTCAAGCGGGCTGCTAACTGCTCCAGGTCTCGTCGTGGCATACTCGAACCGCAAACCAGGCTGGTGCCCATCGTGCAGATTTCGATGTCATAACTGGGCCCGCTTTCAGAGTCTCCGAGGTGAGTGCGCTGCTCAAACGAAATAACATCGGCCAATGGAACAAACGACTTGGCAGCTGAAAAGAACCCCGCTCCTCGAAACCGAAGACCGCTTGAGCTCAGATACATCTCCTCGCGGCCGAAGATTAATTCGAACAAGACGCAGAACCCAAAGACTTCGCCGGCCAAAAACGGCGTTGCAAACATCACCATAGGGATGCTTGCTTGGGTAATGACCTTGTGCACAAGGAACACGCACGCGACTGTCCAGCCGGTAAGCCATAAGCTTAGAAAGCCGATCGCGAACCATTGCCGCGATCGTATGCTGACGGCGATGGCTTCAGATGATTCAATCACCTGAATGCGGCCGAAATTGGTTGAATTCAACTCTTGAGGTCGAGTATCTGTAGCAGCCATGTTGGTCACCCTGGGGTGCGATGACGAGAACCACTTTCACGACCAGGCTGGCGGCAAACTTGGATTGATGACCGCTAGAAAGGAATTCTCTCACTGCGGCTGAGGGGCGTCGAGGGCAGAGACCAAGACAAACTCAATCGCTTCCCACAACCGGCTCTGATGCATCGAAAGGTCGACTCCCCACGGAGCGGTTTGCCGCGACGTTATTGTTCCATCTCCACCATGACTATCGTTCATTGTCCCTCCCAACCAGAGATCAAGGCCGGTCGTGAGGGTGCGTTCTTCATGCGGTAACGCAGGGTTTGTCTGGGCAGCGACGCCAGGAAAACGTTCTCGGATTGGCCTAACCAGCGAACGGGCCAATTCGGTGGCCCCGTAAATCCTGACCGGCAATGGCCGCGGCAGCAGGCGTTGCTTCAGCCTGGCTAACGACACCCGGTACGCAGGATGGATCAACTCGGGGGACAAGTCACACAGCGGGTCGAGGACAAAGCGGCGATAGGCACAGGCGGGATGAGGGACCGAGAGCCCTGCCACCTGAATCGTCAGGTCGCCATAAAAAATCAGGTCGAGATCAAGCGTCCGTGGTCCCCAGAAAACATCCCGTTTTCGGCCCAACGACTCCTCGATCGACTTCATCGCCCCCAGAAGCGATAGCGGGGACAAACTGGTCTCTACTTCGCAAGCGGCATTCAGGAATTCACCCCCAGCCGAGGCTCCTGCGGGAACGGTCCGAAACAATCTGCTGGCTCGCAGAAACGTCACCCCTGGCACTTGGTCTAAACGCAGGTGGGCCTGCCGAAATGTCGCGGCCACATCTCCCACATTTCCGCCCAGTGCAATGAGGGACTTGACCATGTCGCTGCATCAGTTTCCAAAGAGAGGGACGAACGGCAAACTAAGCCGCAGCGCCCCGACATCAACACCAAAGGACTACTTGCCCCGCCTGACGGCGTACTGTCGCAGGTGTGGCGCTTGGGATCAACTCCCAATGATGGTTGGAGGCGGCCCGTGGGCAACCTGTGCTCGAAGAGGCAGCACTCGGGTGGGCCGGGCCAGTTAGCCCAAATTACTGATGTCAGGTGCGACGGCAAGCTGGCCAGCAGTGCAATTCACCAGTCGCCTGTCGAATGTGTGAATCAGCCGGAACGCGCTACCATCCAGTCCCAGGTTAGCTAACGCAACCGGACGCTAGCGCGTTCCGGCTCAAATTGAGAGAACAACACACCAAACCGATCGATGTTCCGGGCTAGCCCAACGTGGCTTTACCCCACCAAATCGTGTACCACATGCCCGTGGACGTCAGTCAGTCGGAAATCGCGACCTGCATGGCGAAATGTCAGCCGGGTGTGGTCGAGTCCCATCAAGTGAAGGATTGTTGCGTGAAAGTCATGCACGTGGACCTGATTTTCGGCAACCGTCGCTGCCAGTTCGTCGGTCGCCCCGTACGAAATTCCAGGCTTACTCCCGCCGCCGGCAAACCAGCTTGAAAAACAGGCGCTGTGGTGGCCACGCCCCTTGTCGCCATCCACACCAGGCGTCCGGCCGAACTCGGTCGTCCAGACGACCAGCGTTTCGTCGAGCATTCCGCGTGCTTTAAGGTCATCGAGCAGGGCAGCAATTGGCTGATCGATTTGCTTCGCCCGGCCCGCGTGATCAGCCATGTTGGCATGATGATCCCAGTTCGAGCTCGAGCTGCCATCAATCAACTCAATAAACCGCACCCCACGTTCAACCAAGCGCCGGGCAACCAAACATTGCCAGGCAAAGCTATCAGTCTGCCCCCGCTCTAAACCGTAAGACTCGAGGAGTTGGTCCGACTCTTTCGACAGGTCGAACGCTTCAGGTGCCTCGGTCTGCATCCGAAACGCGGTTTCGTAAGTCGCAATACGGGCGGCCAAGTCAGACTGATTCGACCGATCTCGCAGGTAGCGACGATTCAAGTAGTCTGCCAGTTCCAATTCGCGCGACTGCAGTTCGGTTTCAGACCTGGGCAATAAATCGGGGATTGGATTCGCCCCGGGAATAACGCGTGTCCCCTGATGATACGCAGGCAGAAAATCGTTGTTGAAGACCTGGGCACCGGCATATGGCAATTGAGGGGCAATCACCACAAACGACGGAAGATTGCGGTTGAGTGTTCCTAGCCCATAACTGACCCACGACCCAATGCTGGGCCTGGCGAAAAAGAACGAACCGGTATGCATCGCCAGCGACGCCTGGTAGTGCTCGTTGTCATCCGACTTCATCGACTTAATCAGGCAGATATCGTCCATTCGGTCACGGATGTTGGGGAATAGATCGCTGACGAGCGCCCCGCATTGTCCGCCCGGCTTAAAGTCCCAGCCAGGCCTTAACAGCACTCGCTGCTGATTGGAGAGTCCTCCCCCCACCCCCATTGTTTTGCCATCAGCCTTAAACAACTCGGGCTTATAGTCGAAGGTGTCCATCTGCGAGACACCACCATTAGAAAAGATGAAGATGACCTGTTTGGCCTTCGTTGGAAAATGGGCTGGCTTGGCCGCCAATGGGTGTTCTTCCTTAGTCCCTTTGGCTTCTTCCGCCAGCAACTCGCTAACGATGGCAGGCAGAATGGCCGACGCACCAACCAACGACTGCAGCACCGCGCGGCGCGGGACTCCGCCGCTTCCCACAACCTGATGCGAATGAATGGCCATCGATTAGTCCTCTGACAACGCTTCTTGTAGGGTGCGGCTTGCCGCACCGTTGTTCGTTTCAAAATAGTAGATTTTGCTATGAATCTATGCGGACCGATAACCGCGCTGATGATTTGGTAACAGGGTGACGTCTGTGGACCAGCCTGGAACGAGTTTCCGTGTCTTGCTGATTGCGAACTTAGAGGTGTTAATTACATGCGAACGGTGCGGCAAGCCGCAGCCTACAATGCTAATCCGCTAGTTCCGGCAACCCCCGGGCTAGTCAACGTGAATAAACTCGGGCAGGCGAAACAAAATTCGAAAGTAGCTTTCCGAGCGAGTCTGCTCGCTCGTCTCCGCCGCAAATCCGGCCAGATACGACCGCGCAGCCACTACTTCATCAGCCGATGGCCTGCGTCCAAACGCTTCCAGATAGGCCTGTTCAATTCGTTGATCCGTCTCAGGGACAGTGGCCACTAATCTCTCAGAAAATCGACTGGCGGCCTGATGGACCACCGGCGAGTTCAAGAAAAACAACGCCTGCAGCGATGTAGTCGATGTAGCCCGGCAGGGGGTGCTGGCACTTGGATCCGCCCCATCAAACACCGCCAGAAACGGGTGCCGCTGAATTCGCTGGGTCATTAAAAATGCGGTCCGATGATTCGACTCGTACTGTCCCTTGAAGGGGTTGTGCTGCGTGTAGCTCCATTCGCTTGAAGGTGGAAACGGGTGCCCCTCGGGAACCTCCAAATCGAGTTCACCTGACAACGTCAGCAGCGTATCGCGGATCGCCTCGGCTGACATCCGCTGTCGCCGATAACCAGACAGCAGCAGGTTCTCGGGATCAACTTCACTTTCAGCCGGATTGGCCACACTCTGTCGCTGATACGCTGCCGAAAGCATCATGTCCCGATGCAATGCCTTCAGCGACCAGCCATTGTCAATCAAACGCCGCGCAAGCCAATCCAGCAACTCGGGATGCGAACATGGCTTTCCCTGCTTTCCAAAGTCATTGGGAGTAGCCACTAACCCCACTCCGAAATGGTAATGCCACAACCGATTGGCCATCACTCGGGCGGTCAGTGGATTATCCCGACTGGCGATCCAGTTTGCCAAATGCCCGCGCCCGCTGCCCGTCTCGTCTAGTGCAAGTTTTTGGCCACCTAAGGCTACCGGGAAATGCCTTGGAACCTCTGGGCCTTCGTTCGCGGGGTTCCCCTTGATCTGGACGCAAACATTGCCTGTTTTGGGGGCACGGGTCACCCCAGCCCCTTCAGCCACGGCATACGCAAGGGGATAAGGTAGCGGCTGCTTATCATGCTGCTTCGAGGCCTTGTGAGCGTTCTCGATCGCTTCCTTGAAGGTCTGTTTTTTATCTTCAGGTGCTTCGTCTCGCTCTTTTTCCAATCGCTTGACTTCAGCCTCAAGCTCATCTTTCTTCGCTTGCCACGTCTGCTGATGGACGTCAACCACTGCTTGCTCGACTAGTGGAACCAGATCACGCTGCCGCTGTTCCAGCTCAATCCCCGGCCAGGGGTATCGAGTACTGCTGAAGAACCCGTACAAACCGTAGTAGTCTTCGGTTGAGATGGGATCGAACTTATGGTCGTGACAGCGGGCACAATTGATCGACAGTCCTAGATAGGCCCGTCCCAGATTGTCGATAGTGTCCTCAATAGTCAGGTGAGTTGGATAGTCATCAACCCGTGAACCAAACCGCCGCGAATTGGCCAGATACCCCGTTGCGATCAGTTGCTGATACCGCTGTTGTGTGTTGGTCGCTGGCAACAGGTCACCTGCCAGTTGCTGCTTGATAAACTCGTCATAGGGTAAATCGCGATTCAGCGCATCGATGACCCAGTTGCGATAACGATACATCTGCGGGATCGGAAAATCGGAGTTATCGCCAGCAGTATCTGCATACCGCACAACATCCAGCCAATACCGCCCCCAGCGAACTCCATACTGGGGCGAGTGAAGCAACCGATCAACAACAGCGGCAAAGGCTTCAGCCTCTGGTCGCCGGTCTTGTTCGAATTCAGTAATCTCGCTTTTGGTCGGGGGTAACCCGGTCAGGTCATAAGTCGCACGTCGCAGTAGCGTGTATCGATCTGCAGTCGGAAGCGCAACCAGCCCAGCCGACTCAATCTTCGCAACTAGAAACCGATCGATCTCAGCCGACCCCGGTCGCTGGCTACACCACTCCGGATGCTCTACATCAGGAACCCTCGGCTCTAAAGGAGGTTTCAGTGCCCAGCGGGCCATTGCCTCGGCCTGCTGCCGCTCTTCTTTCGTCTGCTTGATTGGAGCTTCCGTGCGAGGATCATACGCCCCCGCTTTGATCCACGCTTCAAAGTCAGCCACGACCGTTGGCGAGAGTGGCCCCGCCGGTGGCATCTGCAAGCCTTCGTCATTGTATTTGATGGCAGCCAGTAGCCGACTGCCGGCGGGGTCACCCGGCACAATCACCGGCCCCGATTCACCGCCAGCTGACAACCCGCCAGCAAAGTCCAAACGCAGGCCAGCCTCAATGGAAGCCCCATTCACGCTATGGCACTCTTCGCAATTGCGAACGAGAACAGGGCGAATCTTGCTCTCAAAAAACTCGCGATCAGCCGCGCGCGCGTCGGCCGGCTTCGCTTGACTTGCTAAATCCGAATCAGATTGGCACCAAGCAAAGGACGATAACGGACCTACCTTGACAAAGCAGGCCAGAAGTAGCGTGCTCAGAAACCAACCACTGAAAGCAAGTCTGGCGATCCTCACGGTGAGTCACCTCGTCCAAACTGAAAGGCCAAAAAAACAGGTCGGTTCCAGGTAGATGCGATCTACAAACCGGCAAAGAAGGGGAGGGGGGCCGAATAATTACGGCGACCTCAATCGACAGAGTACCCCTCCGCGTGATTGGCCGCTATCCTCAAATGCGTAAGTCTTTTGTCTTTTTGCGACAAGCGCACGCCCCATGAATGTACCGCATCCCCCGCAATCGGTTGTCCGCATCGGGTTAATCCTCGGCTACGGGCTCTCGTTTTTTCGAGACATCTTAAGAGGAATTAAGGCCTACTCCGCGACGAGGCCCAACTGGCTCTTAACACCGATTCCGCCAGAACGAAAAACCATTCGCGCCGCGTGCGAGCGTGGTCTCGACGGCTACATTGGCCACATCTTCACCAAATCGCTTGCTGCGGAACTAGCGGATGTCCATCAGCCGGTGGTCAATGTCGCCGCGGTTCTCCCACAGCTCCGATTCTCTCGCGTGGGTGTCGATCACCAGGCAGTAGGGCGCCTGGCCGCCAGTCACCTGCACGAACTGGGACTGAGAGTCTTTGCCTACGTTGGGCACCGCGTCCACGAATTCTCGCTCGAACGGCAGGCCGGCTATACAGCCGAACTTGCTGCGCGGGGTAAAGATGTCCGTGTCTTTCTCGACTCGGCCGAAGCAGCCGCCGATCTCACCGGCCTGTGGCATGCAAACCAGGCCCTGCGCGATTGGCTTCAAACGCTGTACACCCCCATCGGACTGTTTACTAGTAACGACGTTCAAGCAGTTCAAGTCGCCGAATACTGCCGCGAACTTGGGATGCGAGTTCCCGAAGATGTCGCAATAGTGGGTGTCGACAACGACGACCTGTTATGCGAACTCGCTCGGCCATCCCTCTCAAGCGTCGCCATCCCCGCCGAAAGAATCGGATTTGCAGCAGCTAATTTGTTGGACGACCTCATTTCCGGAAAGCAAAAGGCACCGCAATCGATCGTCCTCCCCCCGCTTTACGTTGTACCCCGGCAATCATCCGACCGACTTTCGATGATCGACCCATTAGTGGCGCAAGCACTCCGCTACATCGAACACCACTCCGATCAACCACTGGCCGTCGACGATATTCTTAAACAGCTTCAGGTTTCACGCCGGACCCTCGAACGAAAGTTTAATGCCAGTCTCTCGCGCGGCATTGCGGCCGAAGTTCGACGCGTGCATATCAATCGGGCGAAGACCTTGTTGGTCGAGACATCGCTCGATATGGCCACCGTTGCCGTTCGCTCCGGCTTCACCGACAGCCGTCAACTGTCGGTTGTCTTTCGGCAGGAACTCGGACAGACACCGTCAGAGTATCGGCACGCTAATCGCTTAGAGAAGCCGCGGCCTTAAAACGTAAGCCCACTAATCCCAGACGAGCCGACGATGCCAATCGTCAGGTTCCAAGAAGCTGTCTTCAAAACAGTCGCGGTGGGTACTTGGATGCCAATTCGGAACAGGCGAGTCGCTGACAGTTGGTGTTAAAGCCGGTCTTTCTGAATTGCCGTGGTAGAGGGAATGCACCCGACCGCTTGCGTGGTCGGCTCGGGGGGAATTTGAAGACGGGTTCATCCATTTCGCGAACGTATCACAATCTTAAGCCCGGCGTTTCAAATCAAAACGCTACCAAACCAAAATTCGACCGTTAACCAATCAGCCGACCAGATATCCCCTTTTGCAAAGCCAACCCAGTTGCCCCGATCGCCGAGCGGGCAAACTCAATTGGCGTTCCAGCGTGGACTAGCTCACCCCCTTGAGGCCCGGCACCCGGCCCAAGCTCAATCATCCAATCACATGCCTGAACGACCAACAGGTTATGCTCCGTAATCAGGACCGTATGCCCGTCGTTCGTCAACTGCCGAAACGTCCCGACCAACTGTTCCAAGTCGACCGGATGAAGCCCTCTGCATGGCTCATCCAATACAAATAACGCCGGGCCAGTCATCGTTCCCGCAGCCAAGGCTGTCGCCAGTTTCACTCGCTGGGCTTCACCTCCGGAAAGCGTCAACGCCGACTGCCCTAATTGCAAGTACCCCAGGCCCAGCTCACAAAACCGCTCTAGCGGCCGATGCAATCGTTCGAAGTTTTCAAAGAACCTGGCAGCCTCCTCGATCGACAAGGCAAGCACGTCAGCGACCGATAGCCCTTTGTAGCGAATCCCGAGCGTTTGCCGGCTGAAACGCGAACCACGGCAGACAGGGCAGGGGGTCCGGTCGATATCAATCAAATGCTTGGGAGCCGCAATTTCCCCTGTTCCCAGACAGCGCTCGCAACGACCACCCGCACGATGCAAATGGAACCTGGCTGCCGTAAACCCCAGCCGTTTTGCATCCCGCGTCTTCGAATACAGTCGCCGCACTTCATTCCACAAGCCACTATAAGTTGCCGGGCTCGAGCGTCCTGTTCGCCCCAGCGGTCGCTGATCAACCACCACCAATTGAGTATGACCCGCCAGCGAAACGAGTCTTCCCAGCGAATCAATCGTGCAGCCTTTGGTCTCCTCCTGGTTCAGTTGGTTTCCCCCGCGAGTCTCCCGTTGCACGCGCAATGCTTCCTCAACCAGCGGCACAATTGTTTCCATTACCAGCGTACTTTTACCCGATCCACTCAGGCCGGTGACGCACGTCAGTTGACCCACTGGAATCGTCACGTTGAGTCGTTTCAAGTTTCGAAAGTGGCAATTCTCAAATATGAGTTCTGCCGGTTTCGGATCGATTGCTTCCCCGCTCGATCCAACCTGATTCAATCGACGTGTTGCCAGGTACTGACCAGTCAGCGATTCAGCCATGTCAGCAAGCGCGACCGGACTGGCCGCCGCTCGCAGTTCACCCCCATTTATCCCGGCCCCCGGCCCCAGTTCCAACACCCAGTCAGCCGCAGCCACCATCTCTAAATCGTGTTCCACCACAACAATAGTGTTTCCTTTGGCCTGATGAGCCTTCAGGCGGGCAATCAATTGCGACACATTCTGTGGATGCAAACCAGACGTTGGCTCATCCAGCAGGTAGCAAACCCCGGTCAGTCCCGTCCCCAGTTGCGCTGCCAATCTCGCACGCTGATATTCACCAGCCGAAAGGGTGTTCGCCCCTCGGCTGAGCTGCAAATAACCAAGCCCTAAATCAATCAGTCCCAACAGTCGATCACGAATTTCAGGCAGAATTTTCCTGGCGCTTTCCCGCATCACCCCCGCAGGCAACGCCCCGACCGCCGCCTGCTCGAGCTTTCCTTCAATAGCAACGAGCGCCTCCTGAACCGTCATTTCCATCCAGTTCGGAAATGAGTATCCACCAAACGTCGTTAACGTCCCCTCTGGCTTTAATCGCGAACCAGCACAAGCAGAGCAGGGGACCGATTGCCGTCGTTCTTCAGTACCGGGTTCCGTCCCCGTTCCGCGGCATGCATTGCAGGCTCCCACTGGGCTAAGAAAGTTGAACGTCCGCACTTCTGGCGGGCTGACGGTCAGACCACATCGGCTGCAGGTCAACCGATCCTGAAACGAACGATCGTGCCACGTACCATCAGCTTCATGACTGATCACGCAGCGTCCATTCCCCAATCGCAATGCCGAATCAAGCGAATCTTCGAAGCGTTCTTCAATTCCCGGCTTCACGACCAGCCGATCGATCACCGCTTCAATGGCAGGAACAACTTCCGTTGCCAAACGAGGCACATTAGCCAAGTCGTAAAGTTCGCCATCAATTCTGGCTCGAACTAACCCCTCTTTGGCAATACGGGCGAGCGTACCAGCCACTTCGTTTGGCCCAGCGACTGCAATCGGGGCCAGAATGATCAGCTTGGTTTTTTCTGGAAGCTGTAACGCCTCGGCCGCGATGCTTCTTGCGGTGCTTCGCACCAGCAACAGTCCACACTTCGGACAGACTACCTGCCCCGCCCGAGCGAGCAACACGCGAAACAAATGCCCCAGCTCGGTGACTGTGGCCAGCGTCGATCGAGCCGACCCACCACGCCGCTGCTGTTCAACACCAAGGACCGGCGGCAACCCGGTAATCAAGTCGACATCGGGTGCTGGTAGCCAGCGAAAAGCGTCCTGCGCCGCAGGGCTTAAGCCTAATAAGAATCGCCTCTGCCCTTCAACAAACAATGTATCGAACACCAGAGAGCTCTTGCCGCTACCACTAACCCCCGTCACTACCGTCAGCTTCCGACGGGGGATCGCCACGGTGATGTTCTTCAGGTGATGCGTCCTCGCTCCTGAGATTTGGATCGATTCGCCAGCCGGGAAGTCCAATCGTTCCGCCTTCTATTTGAAATGACTGCTTGTGAATTGGTATTAGGGTCGCACGGGTGAAAACCGTTCTTCACTTCCAAGCATCTCTGCTCCCAGTCTCCCTGCGAAAGATAACACCAACAATCACTCTGTGGGTAACTCGAAGACTTTCGCCTTGTCCAAAACGGGTGAGTGACGAGGGCGCTGCTTTGCAAGCCCCCGTGTCACGAACCCTGCATTTTCCGGGGCTTTCGCTGCGCGCCGCGCCCCCGCCACCCAACGAGAATCGTTCGAAGCTCGAAAAAGACGAAAGCCCTAGCTGGACAGCGCCACGTTCAGCATCGATTTGAACTTTTCTTGAAAAGACCCCTTGCTGACGCTGCGGGCTACGAGTGGTTGCCAAACTCTCTGTATTTGTCCATCACCAGACGATCAAGCACGCCATCGCCCCCCCATTCGTAACCCGAAGCGTCAGCGAGGGGCTTAGCTTCACCGGCTCATTAGATGCATAGCGCCATCTTCAGCCTTTACCTCAAAAACAGTAGCAACACGACAATAATTCAACGAGGCACGTCATCGAGCAATATGCCCTGCAAGCCGATACTCTGTAATAAGTTGCACCCTATCCAGCAGCTAACATGGCGTTGTCCAGCTAGGGTAACTCCCGACCAGATTCTCTGAATCGCCAGCCCTAGTTCCAACGATTTGCGTCGAATCATCAGCCATCCGCAGATACCAAGCTTCTAAAGCGTTGCGACGGATAAACAGAGAAGCAAGTCGGCCCACACTTCTTCCCCGAATTCATCACTCCAGCGAGAAAAACTCGGTCTGGCCAGAAAACCGTTTCTCAGCTATCACCCTCCCCCTGCCGTGGTAATCCATGACCCAAACCGACTTCCCAGTGCTCGAGTTCTGCCCCATGCCCCAGCCACCTTATACGCCTTGTCTTGTCCGGTTTTCAGATAAGTTTGCTCACTCGATCAACTGGTCGTCGCACCTGTTTCTCTTGACCCTCCTCTTCATCAATTCCTGGTCATTTGGCACTTCACTCTGCCAGGCAGCCGAGCCACCCTCCGGTCCGCAGCACAATTGGGAACTGGTTGATCAGTTCGGCGAACCTCACTCGCTTCGCGATTACTCCGGAGAAGTCCTGGTTCTCGTTTACGGCGATCGTAAAGCGACCAAAAGCTGTCGGAAACTGGGCGAAGCGCTCCATGTTGAGTTTCACCCCGAAGCCCAGTCACTACCCAAAGCCGAAGGCCATAAAGCAGCCGTTAAACCGGTAGCCGGTATCTCCTCAAACACCCGCAGCCCAGAAGTTCGCGTGATCCCGGTAGCGTGTACAGGTCATGTCCCCGCACCCGTTCAGAAACTCGTCTCCATGCAGTTTCGCAAAGGCTCGCCCCACGTGCCGGTCTGGCTCGACTTCGACCAGCAGATGCGGCCACTCTATGGCCTCGAAAGTGGCGAGCCACACGTCCTGGTCTTTGATGGAGCAGGAGAGCTTCGCGTCCAAACCATCGGCTCATACGACGACCGCCAACTGGCCGACCTCTTTCGCAAAATCGAAGCCATGCGCACCGAAATCATCGCCCGCTAAGAACGTGTTTTCAAACTCCCGCCGGGTGCCGGGTGCCACTGCTGGCTTGCCCAGCAGTGCCTTATGACGAGCCAGCCACTCTCGAAAGCCCGCGCTAGCGAGTTCTGCCCTCGAAGTCGCTAAGCTACCGATATGAATTTCTCGCGTACCCGGCCACTCCCTCAGCCCCTTAAACTGCAACCACGTCCCCATCGCCGGGCCATACTGGTTGGGACTCCACTCGCCATTGCAATCTTGCTCAGTGGCATTGTGCTGGGGAATCTTGTTGCTGACCGGGTTGCGCTAACGCCTGAGGCGCGCCCTTCGCGACTGCTGGTTTGCATGCTTTCCAGCACTGCCTGTTTACTCTGGGGAAGTTGGTCACTTCACACTGCCAGCCAAGCCGTCAGTCGCGAACAAATCCCCCGTTTGCTGCGTTCTCTTCAAGTGGGGCTACTTGCCGGAGCCATCTTCGCATTTTTACAAACGATAGCCGTCCGCTGGCTGATAACTGGTGCCCAAGACAGCGTTTCACTTTCAGCAGGCGAACTCGGTCCGTTTGCCGTGGTTCTGGCAGCAGCCCATGCGATGCACTTTTCCGTTGCTTATACAGCTCTCCTCATCATCACCCTTCTGGCCAGGGGAGGGCAGTACGACCACGAGTACTGGTGGGATATCTGGGCGTGCGAATGGTGCTGGCATTATCTACTACTGGGGTGGCTACTCATCTACGCCACATTGTCAGTCGCGTTACTCACGCTCAATTCAGCAGCGTCTCCCCCAGTCATCTGGAAAGACCCCGCCTTCGAAGTCTCAGCCGACTAACTTGAATGATTCATGAGTCGGGTGGCCCGACCAGTCGCCAGACTGATTAGGTCGCGAAGCAACAAGGTGCAGCACCATCCGCTTTCACGGATCACTCACCATCTGCATCTCACCGCTGACCCGATGTCTGCCGAATCGGTCCCGTTCCCTTACTGGTTTGCTTAGGGGTCGGTGCCAACAATTCGCTGTCTTTCAGCCCCGAACTGGGGGAGAGCGAACCGCCTACCCCCAATAGCTCCGGTCGCCGCGCAATCTTGTCGCTAAACTCGCGCAGGTCAACCAGCATTGGCTCGAGGTTTTGAAGCAGCGCTGCCAGCGATTCAGCCGAGCGGTCCATATGCTGATACAGCGACGGGTCTTTCATCAGCTTTTGCAAGCTCCCTTCCTGCTGGTTTAGCACGCGGGCAAATCGACTCAACTCTTCCAGCACCACATCCAGATTTTCAGCTCCACTCTCCAGTCGGGCGACCAGCACCGGCCCCGACTTGGCCAGCGGCCCCGTTAACCCATTCAGGTTCGTCAAATTCTGATTCATATTTTCTAGCGCCACTCGCGTCCCCGCGATGGCTTGCCGTGTCTCTCGAACCAGTTCAGGGAGTGCCTGCATCGTCTGCTCAACCGCCCGTTGAGTCTTCGGATCAGCCACAACTTTGTTCACGCTTTTGAGCGCCACCTGAAACTCATCGAGTGCAATGGCCGTCCGCTCGACAATCGTTCCCAATGAACCCTGATTCGTCTCGACCAACCCATTCAGGTTGGTGGCCAATCGTTGCCACTCTTCGCTGGTCGCAGCAAATCGATCCATCGTTAACAACAATCGCTGCTCAAGACGTTGAACCAGCGCCATCGGATCGGTTCCACTGTCGCCGCTAATTACTTGCCCGGGTTGAACAAACTTCTTGCTTTGGCCTGGCGTCAACTCAATCAGCGTATCGCCCAAAAGCGAGCGCGAAATCGTTGCCAGCGTGTCAACCGGCAACTTGTGCTCCTGCGAGATTTCAATCAGCACATTTACCGCCTGGTACCCTTCATCGAACTTCACCTGACGGACAGTTCCAACGCCAATCCCACGCATCACCACCGGCAACGAAGGGTAAACTCCCGCAGCAGATGGAAAGCGAATCACCACGGCATACCGCGGTTTCAGGAACTGATCGATCTTCCCCGCCCGCACCAATAGCACCACGCCCACCATCATGGTGCAAATCACCATCAGGCCCACTCGAAACTGCTGCTGTTGGATCGAAAGCATGCTGAAACTTTATTCTAAAAACCTATCCAAGAACCCGGTTGTGCCTGTTCGAAACATTTGATTTACCCATGCGACATAGCCGCCACAAACGGTTCTCTGGTTCGCCCTATGCAGCCAATTCTTCCAAACGTCGCTCGGCATTTCCCGTCACAAAATCTCGTATCACCGGATCATCCACTTCAAAAATCTCCTGCGTCGGCCCCGCAAACAGCACTTGCGATTCTCCCGGTCCCAACCGCGAAACAGGGCTCAGCATAATCACCCGTGTTGCGACGCGCCGCACCGTGTTCATATCGTGAGTCACCACCACGCTGGTCATTTGGCGATCATTGGCCGTCTTGATGATCAGCTCGTTAATCACATCGCTCATAATGGGATCAAGCCCAGTGGTCGGCTCGTCATAAATCATGATTTCGGGTGAAACTGCTAGCGCCCGGGCCAACCCCACTCGCTTTCGCATTCCCCCCGATAACTCCGAGGGCCGCTTGAGCGCTGCCGCTGCGGGCAACCCAACATGTCGCAAGTGATCATGCACCACGTCTTCAATTTCGCTTTTGATGTGCCCACCATTCTCAACTAGTCCAAACGCAACATTTTCAAACACCGACAAACTGTCAAACAGGGCCGCCCCTTGAAACAGGTATCCCAACCGCAGCCTGGCTAGCCGCATCGTTTCGCGCGGCATCTCAGCCACCGGCTGGCCCGACCACAACACCTCTCCTCGAGATGGCTCTGTCAGCGCTGCCATCAGCTTGGTGGTTACGCTCTTGCCACAACCACTTTCCCCAACGAGCGCCAGCGTCTCTCCCCGAAACAACCCCAGCGAGATCTCTCGGAGCACTTCCAGACTGCCAAACGATCTGCTCACTCGCCGCAGATGAATCAACGGTTCCATGTTCTACTCACTCTTGTTTTCCTCCATTTTCAATAATCCATCATCGATAATCATTCTGCCTCTCTCTTACACCAGCGTCGCTTGCACCGTCGAAAACAGTCCCTGCACATTCATCAGCAGCACCCCCAGCACAAAGTCGATTCCCATAATCACAATAAATGAATAGACGAATGCTTCCGTCGCAGCCTTGCCAACCCCTTCCGCGCCACCGCCGCAATAGAAGCCCCGATGGCAGGCCACACTAGCAAGCGCCCCGCCAAAAAACACACGCTTAATCAGGCCCGATGCAATGTCATAGGCCGTAACATAGCTGTCCGAATACATCCAATAGGCGTAGCTGCTTACCCCCAATACCTGAGTACTCAGGAACCACCCCCCCAACATTCCCAATGCATCAGCAATCACGGTCAAAATGGGGATCAGTAAAAAGCACCCTAAAAACCGCGGGGTGACCAGGTATCGAACAGGGTCCGCTCCAAGTGCTTTGAGTGCGTCAATTTGCTCTGTCACGCGCATCGTCCCGATCTCAGCAGCCATCGAGCTGCCAACTCGGCCTGCCAGCATGGTCGCGGCCAGTACTGGCCCCAGTTCTTTGACCAGCGAGATATTGATCACCGACCCAATCCGGTTTTCCAGTCGCATCGCCCGCAGTTGATCAAACGACTGAACCGCCAGCACCATCCCAATAAAGACCCCGGTCACCATGATCACCGGCATGCTGCGGTAACCAATCTCGTAGCAGCAGGGCCACAACACATGGCTCCGCGGCCATCGCCCAAACGCGCTCCCGATCACCTGCCGAGCAAACAGCGTGATATCGCCAGCCGCTGTCGACCCATCAATGATCGCCGCTCCAACAGCTCGAATTGGCCAACTCAGTGTCGAGACCATACTGCAGTCCATCCCTGTTGATTTGCTAAACATTCACAGCAAACACCAGCTCTCCGGCCAATTTTGCGCATCCCGGCGAATCGCTTCGCTCACAAGTCGCCGAAACCTAGCGAAAATCGGCAAACGCGCGGAGACCAGCTTCCCCAGGCAACCACTTGGCACGACAAACTCAAACTCACTTCCCACGGCTGAAGCCCTTAGCCAAGTCGATCCCGACTCTCGGCCATGCCCCTCAATTCACTACCCCACCAGACCTTGCGCGATGGCGTTACACCTTGCCCACCTGTTAACCTAAGAAAATTGTCCGCCGAATCTCCGGCTACACCCCCTCGACACGTCGTCCATATTCTTCCCGACTCCAGGAAGTCGCCATGTCTGAAGCCGAAGACGATCCATACCAGTTGGACGAATACAGGTTGGTCAACAGCATCGCTCGCGGCAGCGTCAGTTCTGTCTGGGAAGCGGCCGAGCAGGCCTCTGGTCGAACAGTCGCCATCAAGCTGTTAAAAGACGACCTTCCCGACAAAGCAGCCCAAAAATCCTTGATGAAGTACGAAGCCAACGCGGCTAAATCGTTCGATCACCCCACCATCATCCGCTTTGAGAAGTTCGTAAACCATCGCGATGCCACCTATATCGTGATGGAGTTCTTTCGCGCGCTGAACGTCAAAATGCAGATCAAGGGCGAGCTTGCCAGCGTTCATGCCCGAGCACGGAAGTTCACGGAAGGGGTCTGCCAGGCCCTCATGCAATTGCACGATGCCGGCTGGATTCATCGCGATTTCAAGCCTGAAAACGTCCTGATGAACAAAGCAGGAGAGGTCAAACTCATCGACTTTTCCCTCGCGTCCAAAGGGGCAGGGGGGCTGGCCAAAATGTTAGGCATGGACCGCCTCAAAACCATTCAGGGGACTCGCACTTACCTCGCGCCGGAAACCATCCGCAAGCAGGGCCCTTCTCCTCAGACCGACATGTACAGCCTGGGGGTCACCCTGTTTGAAGTCTTGACTGGCAAAGTCCCTTTCCAGGGGTCAACACCCGAGGATTTACTTCGCAAGCACCTGATGGAACCTCCCCCCAATCCATCCGAATTCAATTCCAACGTGACTCCCGAAATGGACCGTTTGGTGTTGAAGCTGATGAACAAAAAGCCGGTCGACCGGTACCCGGATATGCAGGCCGTCTTCTCTGAGATTCGACGTATTCGAATCTTCAAAGCCGATGTCGAAGAACAGACAGCCGCCACACGCTCCGAGCGTTCGAACGACGAACTGCTGGAAGAGCTGAACGATCTCAACATCAACAGCCGTGCCGACGCAAAACGCCGCGATCTATTGGCAGCAAATCCAGAATTGGCCAAAGCTTACGCCGAAAAACTAGCCGCTAAACAGGCCTTGAAAGCCAAGCGGGCCCAAGCCTCCGCGGGTCCGGGGGCGGCAAAACCGGCTTCGCCCCCCCCTCCGCCTCCAACGTCTCGTCCCTCCGGCCCTCCAGTCCCAGGAGCTGCACCGCCACTTTCCGGCTCCCCGCCTCCGCCGCCCCGGCCAGCCATGCCGGGTGGACCTCCGATGCCCCAGGCAGCCCCCCCAATTCCGGGCGGGCCACCCGCGCGACCGCCCGGTTATCCGGCCGCCCCGATTCCGGCTGGACAACCCCCCGCCCCCGGTCGGCAGCCTCCGCCGCCAGCCGGAAGTGCTCCTCCAATGCCCCGGCCCGCCCCCAATTACCCAGGTGGACCACCACCTGCCCCCCCCGCTGCGAACCGTCCACCTATGCCACCTCCGCAGTCTCCGGGGGGTTTGAACGATTTGCCGCCTGTCGCGTGATCTGCTAGCCTGTCGAATCGGGCGGAATTTCCGTCTACGAAATGAGTTATCAGTATGCCCGTCGCAGCAATCAGCCCGGTTCTACCGGGCCAGGAACTGCAGGGCGTTTCGCTTCTAAAACCGATGGCACGGCATGGCTCCGCAGTTCCAACTTCCATTTGAACGACCCATCTTCGAGCTGGAAGATCAGCTCTCCAAGCTGGAATCTCAGGCAAATCCTTCCACCGCACTCCTCGATTCCATTCGCAATATGCGGGTCGAGATCGCCCGGCTGAAGCGGGAAATTTTCGATCGAATCGATGCCTGGGACACCGTCAAGGTAGCGCGGCACCCCGAACGGCCGCAAACCAAGGACTACATCGAGCTCCTCTGCGAGGAATTCGTCGAACTTCACGGCGATCGCGCTTTTGGCGACGACCGGGCACTTTTGACCGGTTTCGCGCAGCTTGGCGACCAGAAAGTTTTGCTAGTCGGGCAGCAAAAAGGACGCACTCTCAAAGAGCGAAACGAATGCTTCTACGGCTGTGCCCATCCCGAAGGCTACCGCAAAGCCTTGCTGAAAATGGAAATGGCCGCCAAGTACAACCTTCCTATTGTCTGCCTGATTGACACCCCGGGTGCCTATCCCGGGATTGGGGCCGAGGAACGGGGCCAGGCCTACACCATCGCCCTCAACCTGCGAGAAATGTCCCAGCTCCGCACACCCATTATTAGCGTGGTCATCGGAGAAGGGGGGTCCGGCGGGGCACTGGGGATTGGAATTGGCGACGTCGTTGCCATGCTCCAATTCGCCTACTATTCGGTCATCAGTCCCGAAGGTTGTGCAGGCATTTTGTGGAAGCACGTGAAGTTCGCCGACAAGGCTGCCCGGGCACTCAAGTTCACTAGTGGCGAACTGCTGAAGCAGACCGTGATTGATGAGATCATTCCCGAGCCGTTGGGTGGTGCTCATCGTGACCACCGGGCTATGGCTGCGACCCTCAAAGCCTTTTTGCTGAAGCACCTGAAGGCGCTTTCGAGCCTGCCAAAAGATGAGCTACTGGAACGCCGTTATCAGAAGTTCCGCAAGCTGGGCGTCTACACCGAAACTGCCGCCGTTCAGCCAGCACCGCAATCCGTTCCCGCATAGTGATATTGCGCTGCAGCATTCCATTGTCATCCATTAGCAGCGGGGTGGCGAGGCGAGGCAGCGATGACTCCCATTAAGTCGTTTTGAACATAGAAAAGCCCCACTCCCCAACGTCCGATAATGTCTGTTATGTTCCTTTTCGCCTTAAAAATCGCCTGGACATCTGAAAGACATTTTCTAGGGACCAACCAGCAACACGGCTCACTCCTAGTCGCCAGCTAGCTTCTGGTCCCCTGCTGGAGAGTGGCCCAAAATCCGGGGCGAGTTTCTCGGCGTCCCACACAGCCGGTTACGCCTACTCGAGACAGCTATCTGCCCCTTCGAGCAGCCCTTTCAGCTCACTTCGCGACAGGTCGCACCATCGGCCGCAACCGCAGAAATCAGCATCTCTTCCGGGGCTGCCAAACCAGCCTCCGAAATCGCCAATCGCAACTGTTCTGCCGTCAGTTGATCGGGACACAAAACAAAGACCACCGGACCCCAGCTACTTTGGCCAACACCCAGGTAACCGCGATCCTCCAGCCACTCGGCCAGCCTCCTCATTCGGCGGTCGGTGTACAGTCCCCCCTGAGCAGGAACAAACGGCTCTCCCGCTAGCCGCCCATATTGGCCTAACGCCCGGGCAAAGACTCCAAAGTTCTCTTCCGCCGCTGCTGGCAAAAGCTCCCACAAAATCAACCGCGTTAGCTCGGCCAGAACTTCCGTCGGAGTCGAAGCGAGGCCGTCGAACACCGACTGCTCGGACGAACCCGAAAGCCCAGGCTCGCTCACTGGCATCACCAATAAAAAACGCCAAGCTCGTGGAAACTTCATATTTGCCAAGAGGGGGGCCACACTCCCTGACGCAGGTTGGCCTCCATCGACAATCAGCCCGCCGAGGTCAAACCCGTACAGCCCGATGGCCGACCGTTTCCCCCGGCCGACCCGCAACGCCAAATCGCGGGCTGAAACATCCTCTTCACCCACCCAGGCAGCTAACCCTTTGGCCACAGCCAGCCCGAGTTGAGTCCCCGACCCCAAACCAAAATGGGACGGCAACGCTTGTTGGACAGAGACTTGGACTGCTGGCAATGCGGCCATTCCGCTGTTTGCAGCGTACACCTTGGAAAACGCAGATATCCGCTCAGCCAAAGGATGGGCAGCTACCCGGAATTCTGAGGCTGCCTCAAACAACAGCTCAAACCCCGGCTGCTCGAGCATGCAGCCGACACCACCAAACTGTCGCCCCAATGTCGGACGAGCCGTGAGCAGCCCAAAATGCAGGCGAGCGCCTGTCTTAATTTGGAGTCGACGTGAGCCAGCCAACAAGGGAGGGGTTCCGAATCCAGTACGAGTGACGCAATCTGCAGTGGATTGACTGACTGTATCGCCTGGATAACCACAAGAGGAGCGAGAAGGGGGTCCGATTACGCCAATTCAGCCACCTGAACCCACCTTCCCGACTGGCAAACCGGCATGCCCCCTCGCCGTTTTCCTCAACTTCTTAACCCGAGACTATTTCATTCATCTTACACGACACGACGAGATCTCAAAGAATCGGGCAAGCCACATCTCCGAGGATGCCAATCGTCGGGTTCTTCTCGCCCAACCCAACGCTAGATGCCAAATCTCTCCGACGCCATTCGGCTAAATGACTCGTACGAATATGCCCCTCGCTGACGCGTCGGGCTACGAGAGGGTAGACAATCCGCGTGGTTGATCGTGTGGTAACGGACGCTTACGGAAAACTTGGCCAGTACTCGTAGCCCGCAGCGTCAGCAAGGGATTTTCTCAAAGAGCGTCCAACTTGCTATCAGGCTGATCAGACTCACTGGCTCGACATTCCCAGGTTCGTCAACAAGCCAAACAAAGCAGTCCAGCTATCTACTTGCCAACCGGCGTTCGACCTCGGTTAACACCAACTGAAACGCCACTCGCTCACGTGGGCCAGCAGTCTTCTCGACCGGAACACGCAGTCGCTCCAACTGTTCCTTTAGCTCAGCAGCCGGAATCAGGTGGACCCGCGTCGCCAAGATCGCTGCCTCGATCACCGCATGCCGTGCTCGATTGAATCCGGCAAACGAACCCACTTCTCCCCGTTGGACAACTCGCCCGATAAGTCGTGCCGGCTCCCCGGCTAAATCTAATTCCTCAATCTCAAACTCGCGCCAACTGCAACACTCTTTCAGCCGTGCCGTACGTCCAGACTCGGTTGCGACATACTCAGGCGGATCTGTCCACAGTCCTAAAGCAGCCCGTACCAATATCAAGGCATCATCAACTAGATGAAACACCCCATGGCGAGACTGGGACAGATTACGAAACGTGGTCGATGACTGGTAAGGCCGCAGCAGCAGCCAATCTCCACGTTCATCAACCCGTGGCCCCTGGGCTGCCAGATGAACTTCCCCGGTGGCAGAAAGTGTCGTGACGATCCCTTCAATAATCGGACCGCTCTTCAACTGCTCACGAATCTCTGGG
>JAIXVG010000192.1 GCA_027483145.1 Planctomyces sp. | reverse complement strand
TGAGAACATCTGGATTTAGCGGATTCAGCGTGAAGTGAACCCCTTTCGCGGTTCCCGAAAAAATCGCCGCTTCGCGAGCCATGAGATCAAGATGGTCGAAGTCAAAGAAGCCCGCGTAGTCAATGGGAGTGCTTCGTCCCGGCTCTTCAATGCGTAATGCGACTAGCTGTGTGATTTGTCCTGGGGCCAGGAATACCCGGAGAGTCTGTAGGCAGTCATTCACGACCTGTAACTGGCCATGAACCTCGTTCAGGTTGTGTTGAAACGGATTGTTTGAGACGGATGGTGATGCTACCATCGTGAGCACTCCTGTTGCGATCGGGAGAGAATTCAAGAAGGCCGACCTGGCAGGGTCGGCCTTCTTTTTGCCATCTATTGGTGACGCAAGGTCATCTTATTGGCCGTCAACTTCTTACGACTTCGTGAAGCCTCCCATGCGGAAGATCCCAATGGCGATAATCGGTGCCTTTACGCTTTGTGAGCTGACTTTCTGAGACGGCACTTCGTCGTGAAACGTAAATTCCCGAAAGCGCTTGCCGTCGTGGGAATCATCCCTCGATTTGTCCGTCGAGCTGCTGATCGAGACATTGCCGTCTTGCTGATCTGTCACATGCGTGAAAGTCAGGCGGCTGTCCGCATCTTTGATGATGCAGGGATGCCCCTTGATGCTGTCCGGCCAACCCTTCTGATCGGGCTCGAACAACACCAGATCACCAGCCGCAATCTTCAATTCGGGAGCGGAAACAAGCGAGCAACCTGCCGGAATCTCAAACCAGTAACGCGTAGGCCGATAAAACCGCAGTGGCACTTCCAGCATGTCACCTAAGCAGTCGCCGTGGTCATCGGGCAGCCCCTCGAAAAGGGTTCGTGCAACGTAGAGGGCTCGTCTACCGGGCTCGGTGAACTGGGCGACCAGAGGTTCACCTTCTCCAGTGATCAGCCAGCGAGAATTCACAAGTGAATTGCTGGCGATTGCGGCCAGCAGCTTCCGGCCGGGTTCTTGGCGGCCGACGACAACATGGGAGATCACAGACTGCGACACACCTATGTCCCGCGCCATCTTCGTCTGAGAGCCCTGCCAAACCTTTTTGAGCAGCCAGTCGATGCGGAGTGCGACTTCGCTCAGTTTTGCCGACATCGCCACTTCCCCATAAAAACGGTTGACGCGAACAGTCACTCTAATTAGAGTAGTTCAATGATTCTGGCGAATCAACCGCGCAAACATCAGAAACTGGTGGAATCAGTGAGAACGACACATCCAAACCCGGCGGCTGACTGGATCACCCAGCGAGAACTGGCTGGCATTCTCGGGGTCTGCGCACGGACCGCGTCACTCTGGGCCAAGGCCGGGAGGCTTCAGCCGTTTGAGCACGGATTCACCGCGTGCGGCAGAAGGAAGTACAGCAGAGCACTCGTTCAACAAGAACTTCGTCGCCGATGGGACGAAGCTACGGCACGGCAGTCTTCACTTGCTGGAGCCGCTACTGATTCAGTTCCAGGCCAGTAGGGTCTGGCAAGATCGCCCGGTCGCTGTCCAGGGAGTGACTCAGCCGGGATCGAAGTGAATTCACACACGATGGAAACGAAAACATCCGAGCCGACGATCGACACGCAGGCCGAGGCACTGACTCCAGGGGCACATTCGGCACGAACCGGTTCCACTGAACCTCCCCTCTTGGTTGGTCGAGTAGAGGCAGCCCGCTTGTGCGGCGTTAGTCCTGCTTCCTGGGATCGACTGTCGGCAGCAGGGAAAAATCCCGGAGCCCTCAAACTTGGGGGACGCGTTCTTTGGAAGCGAACCGATCTGCTGCGGTGGATCGCCCATGACTGCCCCAACCGCAAAGCGTTCGCGTCGCTGATCTCAGTAGATCAAGACTGAAAAGCTCCCCACACCATTTTCGCGCTCAGAGTCTCCACGACCTGGCTGAAAACAAATGCGACGCTTCGCGCCCCCTCGCGCAGGCCGCTGTCACCTCACAAAAGCAATCATGAAAGGACAATCTCATGGCATCACTCTACAAGCGGACATATTGGTCGACCGATCCCGAGACCGGAGATCGCGTGCGAAAGAAGACTGTCAACTGGTATGGCAAGTACAAGAACGCCGATGGCATTCAGGTTCGAGTTCCCCTCTCCTCGAACAAGGTCGCCTCCGAGCAGATGCTCGCAGAGCTGGTCAGGACCGTGGAACTCGGTAAGGCCGGGCTGATCGATCCGTTCGAGACTCACCGCAAGCGACCGCTCAGGGAGCACCTCACTGACTTTCGGCAGCACCTCGAATCCAAGGGAAACTCGGAGCCACATGTCGACCTGACGGTCTCACGAGTGACGGCCGCTTTGACCGGGGCGGGATTCAAGGTGCTCGGTGATCTCAATGCCGACAAGGTCTCGAACTGGCTCAAGAAGCAACGCGACAACAAGGACAAGAAGAAGCGTTTCGGCGTGGCGACCAGCAATCACTACCTCGTCGCTGTGAAGTCCTTTGGAAACTGGCTGCTCAAGTCGGAACGTCTGGAGAGAAACCCCTTCGTGCATCTCTCGCGTTTGAATTCCAAGGTAGATGTCCGAGTGAAGCGTCGCGCTCTCGACCCTGAAGAACTGACTCGGCTGATCGACACCGCTCAACTGAGTGCGAAGCGGTTTCGAGAGCTGACCGGTCCTGATCGCGCTGCCCTGTATTTGGTTGCGACGATGACCGGTCTGCGAGCCAATGAACTCGCGACACTCCGGCGTTTGGCCTTTGATTTCACGGCCAATCCCCCGACCGTGGAAGTCGAAGCGAAGAACGAGAAGGCTGGGCGAGGAGCCGTCTTGCCCTTGCACCCGATCGTCGTCACTCGTCTCACGGCATGGATCGAAGGCAAGAATGAACTCGTCGATACCGATGAGGTTTCCCGCACCGCTCTGTTGTGGCCGGGGACTTGGGCGGAGAAGGCCGCGAAGATGGTGCGACAGGACCTGGCCGACGCTCGTGCCGCATGGCTGAAGGAGGTCGAAACGGATGAGGATGAGCATACTCGCCGGATGAAAAGCGAATTCCTCACCTGCAAGTCGGCGGCGGACGAGAGCGTGGATTTCCACGCTCTCCGCCATTCGTTCATCACGCTCCTGGCATCCTCCGGTGTTCATCCGAAGCTGGCCCAGCAACTGGCGCGTCACTCGACGATCACGCTCACCATGGACCGTTACAGTCACTGCCAGCTACGCGATCTGACGACCGCCGTTGAAACACTGCCCGCGCTGACCCCCAAATCAACGGTAGCCATGTCGACGACATCCTCCGGCAACACGGCATTCCAAACGGTTACGGACAGCTCCACTGGCCCCTCCACTGGCCCAAAATTGGGCCCAATGGGTGACAAAAAGCGGTTGGCATTGACGACGGTTGATGAAACCGCAGGTCGCCGAACCCCGCGAGAACCAAGCTGCAAGCGTCTTTCGGGTAAGGGGTTGAGGAAAGATGACGACGATTGCGAGCCATTGATGAAAGTACGCCCGGGAGGATTCGAACCTCCGACCGACGGGTTAGAAATCCGTTGCTCTATCCAGCTGAGCTACGGGCGCTTGTTAATTGCGGCAACACGAGTTTGTGCAGCCAATTTGCGTCTGGCGAAAACCATCAAGAAATCGGCTGGTTCCAGGGCAAGTTAACACAGCCAGCCGCCGCAGCATACCAATGACCCCGAAAGTATCTGGCAAGTTCGCAGCGAGAGCAAGGGCTTGGGAGCTGATCCAAAAACTGGCTGTACCTGCTCGGGACAACCTTCTCCAAGACATCGGATTCACCCTTCAAAAACGGAGCTAAGATGAACTAAGCTGGTTGCTCAGAAGGGGGCTTAGTCGTTTCCTTCGCGCCATAGCCATAATAACCCTTCGGGCAGGATCGACCCGCCGAATTCGGCATTGTGGCCTCCTTTGCCGTTGACCAGCTTGTAGTCGTAGCCTTTGTATTTGAGGGCGGCTGCCATTTCCTGATTGGCCAGGAACCAGTTTCCGAATTCGTT
>JAIXVG010000450.1 GCA_027483145.1 Planctomyces sp. | reverse complement strand
GAACCGAGCGAGATGAACTTCGCAATTTGAATAACAGCGTGACTGCGCTAGCCAGCAATTCACCCGGTGCGCCGATGCAGGCGATGGTCGTTCAAGACAAAGAGGCACCGTGGGATGGAAAAATCTTCCTTAGAGGGAATCCCGGCCGGCCCGGACCTGCCGTCCCTCGACAATTTTTAAAGGTGCTAAGCGCCGAAAACCGAACACCGTTTGGTAGCGGGAGCGGCCGCTTGGAACTGGCCAATGCGATCGCCAGCCCGGCTAATCCGCTGACCGCCAGAGTGATTGTTAATCGGCTTTGGCAGCAGCACTTTGGGACTGGAATAGTCACCACTGGCAGCGATTTCGGCGCGCGAGGGGCCGCTCCGTCTCATCCAGAGCTGTTGGACTATCTGGCAGCCAGGCTGATCGACTCCGGCTGGTCGCTTAAGTCGCTGCATCGCTTGATTGTGACGAGCGGCGCGTATCGCCAGGCAAGCCACTTCCGCCCCGACGCCGCCAATGTCGATCCCGAGAACCGTTTGCTGTGGCGAATGCCACGGCAAAGGATGTCGCTGGAAGCTTTTCGTGACAGTGTGCTGGCGGTGGCTGGTCGGCTCGACCAGAAAGTTGGTGGTAAGCCCGCCGATGACCTGGTGAACCCCGATGCCACCCGGCGAACGCTCTATTGCACGGTGAATCGTAACGAGCTTCCGGGTGTTTATCGTGTCTTTGACTTTGCTGATCCCGATTCGAGCTCTCCCGGCAGGCCACAGACGACAGTCCCGCAGCAAATGCTCTTCTTGATGAATTCCCCTCTGATGGCCAGACAAGCCGAGCGAGTAGCTGGCAGTGCATGGCAGCAGGCTGCTGGGAACGCGACACAACTGGTCACCCTGCTGTACCGTCGCATTTTGGCGCGTGATCCAACCCAGCAGGAACTGGCTGACTTCACCCAGTACCTGGAAAGCGCTGTTCCAACAGAACAACGGAGCAGCGAGCAGAGTCAGCTAAGCCCGTTGGCCCAACTGGCCCAAGTGCTGCTCATGACCAATGAGTTTTCATTTGTCGATTGAGCAGGGCCACGGAAGAGTGCACGAGCATTGCCCTTGATCAGCGTTCGCCCGAAATGAGTTAACCCCAGTTTGGTATTCGACTTTTGCCGAGCCTGGGATGTCCGTCCCAGGGTTCAGCTTGATCCCAAGGCACCGTTCTCTCCAACACGAAATAGAACCCAGTCTCTTGCTGATTGATCGTCGGGCCAGGCAACCGGGTGCGATTTAACACCCGCCTGCTACTAGGCCAACTCTTTCCCCAACAGATAGATCTCATCGGTGTCGAGGTTCAGGGCGTTTGACGAGAACAGCCGGGTAACTGCTGCTTTGTGGATCCTCATTTTGGTTCCGCCGATTCCAATAGCCCCATAGCAAATTACTTGGCCGTGCATCACATTTTTATCCATCACGGAAATCCCCTCGAGCCCCAGCGGGGGAACGGCGTTAACGTCAATCGCGACCTTCAATGATGGCAGGCCCTGCCAACTGGCTGCGGTCAAAAAAGTCACGCCGGCCGCCCCGGCGGCGATGATCAGTTCGGCCCCGTCCAGCACCTCTTTAGAAACTCCCGATGCCGTTAAGCCAAATGGGGTGGCGTCACATCCCGGGACCAGCCCCTGCAGTTTGGTCGTTGCTTCGGCTGCCTTATTGATTGATCGAGAAACAAGCCGTACCTTAGCCCCTTCCGAAAGCAATAGCTGAGCAGCTCGAAAGCCAACCGGGCCGGTTCCACCCAGAATAACAGCCGTCGTTGTCGACAAATCCAAGTGCCGTCGGGCAGCTAGCACAGCGGCTGCGGCAGTCGTATTCGAGCCATTCGAATCCATCATGGTCGAGACATGGACGGGCCCGAAGAATGTATTACGGACCGCTGTCAAAAGCTCTTCACCAGCTGCGACGTTGCTCCCTCCCACAAAAATCGCGGTCGACTTCAGGTCAGCCGGGCCACGGGTGAACATTGCTCCATGAACAAGGGAGGTGACGTTGGCTGGGGTCACTCCGCCGTAGCTGAACAACTCGTCAACGCCCGCATCAACAGCGACAACTCGGTCGAACACGCTGGGCAAAGGATCGGTATCGAGCTGTAGTAAAATTGTTTTCGGCATGATGCGTATCGGGTCCGAAAGTCTGGCAGGATGGAAGCAGGACAATGGGCGTGCTTCAAGCAGCAAGCTGTGGCCGAACAATGCAGGGCCCAGGTGCTGCGACATTGAGCTAAAAAGTGCCCACAGAAAAGCCCCATAGCACTGCAAAGGAGAGCTACGGGGCTTAATTCAAACCGAAGTCACTGGCCGCAGGAGATTAGACCCCGGCGAACGGGTGCTTGGCGGTATCTTTCTTTGCGAGCATTTCGTCGGCGCTTGGTTCATTCTTCATTGCCCGGGCAATCGCCAGCTTGGTTGCTTCGTAGTTGTATTCGTAAATCTTGGCGTCGCTGGCTGCTTCCCAGTGAATGAAGACACCGCAGATGATGCACAGCTTTTCGCATTGATCCTTGGGGATCACGCCCGCTTCGACCGAATCAGCCACAGCCTTGGCAACTGCAAACTGAGCAGGACCAAACATCTGGACTGCCTGACGAGCACCCTTGATGGTCACCTTGGTAATCATCACGGTTGCAGGCTTAACTGCCAGGTTAGGAGTCAATACAGCCAGCAGACTGCTGTGACCTTGCTTTTGATCGGCCAAAGCGCTTACGAATGCGCTGCCGACAGGTCCCGACTTGTCCCCAATCAACAGGTCGATGTGCGAAACTTCGTTTCCATCACCGACTAACGCTTCGCCAACATAAAAAGACATACTGCGAGGCTCCCTGATGCAATTCTAAAGACCAAACACTTCGCGAATGGCTTGGCTTCGCCGGGAACAATCCGAGCAAATCAAGCCGCCGCAACACCATAGCAAGAACGCAAGCTGGACGGGACAATTCAATGGTCTTTTGGTTCCCCGTCCCAGTTGCACAGCTTTATATGTAGCGATGCGCCATCAGGTTTTCCAGTTCGCCCGGGGGATTGGTTCATTGGCCACGCCAATGCCAGACACCAGAGCCGTAACGAACGACATTGGCGAGGTTTTATTGAAGTTGCTGATCGGGCACAGGAAAAACGTCGGGGTGATCGCGCGAAATGCCTCGCTGTGCCGGAGTTTGGGTCGGCTCGTGCCCCACTTTGGATTGCGAAAGTGTCCAGCAACCGGAAGATCTTCCGCCGCAGAATCGGCGAGGGGCCAAACAAACTGGTGGCACTACTAACTCAGCCCACCAGCGCAGCTTTCACAGTCGAATGGGTTCGACGGGTAAAGCCGCACAGGAAATTCATGCGGCGAACCACTGAAAACAGCCCCGCCCCAGAAGGTGTTTGCCGCAGGCTGGATCACCCCGGGACGACTTGGCCCCATCGCCAAAGAAGCGCGAAGGAGCGACATGAACTTGCTCAACGGCCAAGACCACTGCCGCTCAAGCAAACAAGATGGAGGGATTACCCGCCTACTTGGTGGCTGTTACCTTCAAATCACCTTCTGCAACTCGAGACTGAGTCTGGGAAACAGAATCTGACTTCTTGGTAACTTGAGGGCCTGACGTTGTCGGCCCAAAGAAGACGAGGCAAACGCTGGCAAGGATAACGGCGATGGTAATGTCACGCATTTGATTTTCTCCTGCCTTCCAGCCTAAGGCACTTTGTCCAGAAAGGATTGGACGAGAGCTGGATAAAACGAAGGGTGGCCCGAAACTAAATTGAATGGGAAAGCAAAACCCACCTGCGTGATGCAGAGCAAGCTTTTGAAACCAGCAAAAGTTGTTGAGGGGATTCTGCCCAGGAAGTGAACTGAGAGGCAGAACTGCCAATTAGGAAATCGTCGACGTTGTAAAAAGGGATCACTAAAATTTATCCAACTTCATGATTTCTTCAAGGTGACTTTGGCAAAAAGCAGACAGAATTCCCATTCGCTCCGATTAGCACCGCATAAATGCCCCAACTTTTCACTGCTTAAGTCGCAGTGGAAACTGTCTCCTGCTGATTGAAAACCTAGGTCGTGGAGTCTTGATTGCCTGCAATTTCGCACTGAATTCAGGCAACAAGCCCAAAGGCTGCCTCATTAGGCTGCACAATCGACATGACCAGAAGCCATTCCAGAAAGAACCGCGGTAGACGATGCGATTAAGGACGGCATGTTGCCAACACGTTGAGCTAAGAACTCGCGTGTTGCCCACAAGCAAGGCGATCCGGGATTCATCCTTGAATCATCGTCAGCCATCAAAGTAGCCAAACGGAAACAAGGCCGTTTCTAAAGTGATTCGCGTCAAAGCCAAGTGTCGAGCGGCGACAAACAGATTTTGGCCCTTTTCCAGAAAGAGGCCCCACGAGACTCGATGAGTGGCAATACCAGATAAACCTTGTGAAACACTTCTATAAAAAGAAAGTCGGACGCAAGCGCATTGAAGCGTTGCGTCCGGCTTCGGTCTAATGGTCTGACAGCTCACCCACCAAGCGCGACTGCAGGTGTCAGTTGCACTCGGCCACCAGCGGACCTGCCAGCTCTTGATAAAAGAACAGCTTGCCCGGTTGTGTCGGCATATAAGTCGAAGGGATACAGGTGGCTGGCTCGTGCCGCAACGTCATCCACAAACTTAGCCCCTGCCACATCATCCCGCGAGAGAGTGCTCCATCGGCTCCGCCAATGATTTTGTCAGCCCCCAGGAAAATTCCTGGCCCGATTGTGTTGGCAAAGGCGGGAACCAGGGTCGTCCGGCTCTTAAAGCTGGTGATAGCGTTTTGTTCGATGGTCAGCGGATGGAGTTTGGCTCCTAAACGATAGGGCTGCGTCTTCCATTCAGCCTCCGAGCTGAACTCAGCCGCAAAGTGAGGCTCCCAGAAGGCAATATGGCAAACCCGACCAATACCAAAAATGACGACCAGCTTTGCCCCTGCGGCTCGCAGTTCGCCAATTTGGCTGGGGTAAGTGGGTAAATTTTTCTTAGTGGCGAAATTGCGCTGTTTTTTAGGAATGGTTAATTTGCCCAATGGCCCGTAGAAGGCTTGCTCCATCGCGTACTGAAAGGATCCCGTGTTCGTCGGTGGCAGCGTATTCCCTTTGGCGTCGCTCCATTCGTCCATGTTGAAGCCGTAAACGTGGTCAGTTGGAACACCCCATTCAGTCAAAAAATAAACGACCCACCGATACATTCCCATGGGTCCGACTGGGAGAATCATGACCAATTTTTCCCCCGCATCCCGACTCCGCTTAATCGTCCAGGCAATCTCATGCCCCAGCATCATGTCGAAATCCGAAGGGACCGCGCAGGGGACTAATTGAAACTGCTTGTGCCACCACTTCTGGCGTTCGTAAATCTTGGTGGGATCATCATCAACACAGCGATCGATTTTGGCCAAATCCCAGCCGGGTGGAAAAAAACCTTCCATCATCGAGCCAGTTAAAGTGGTCAGGAGATTCATCGATGTTCCTTGCAGTTTCTAGGGGATTGTCACGCGGCAGGAAAAAATAGTGGGGGCGAGCAAGCACAGGTAGCTTCTCCCATTCACCACACCAACAGCAAGCGTTCTACGCCAGTTAGAGCGTATTTTTTTGGCAACTTCGAACGGGATTGGCTGCACCGGGCTAGCCATTCGAAGAGTTTTGAGAACGGAGGCGTTTCGCTGCTCCCGCTGGCCGCGCCAACCGACGTGTGCTGAACCTACTTGGGTACAGATCGCGGCATTCGGTCAAAAGGGTTTCGCTTCTGATTCCCCTTCTTCGGAGAACTGCGAGGCCCGGTTGCAGTCCCGCTAGCGGCCACGACTCCCGGATTGATGGCAACGACTCGCAAATCATCAAACAGCGCCTCCCCCTGCCCGCTCAGCGACAAGGTGAGCTCAAGTGCGGTCTCGGTTGTCGCCACCCGCAGAAACTCGAACGACTGCCAACCAGGTCGGGGCTGAAATCTCAGCCCACAGTCGCGGCCACCAATGTTGTCATACACCAAGACTCCATCAAGCGAATTCTTGGGGGCCGCAGTGACTTGCACAAAGCCACTGCAATGGAGAATCGTTCCTGGCCGAATGGCAATTGGTGGGCTGCCGACGGTCACCACGGGCGTTGACTGAATCACTGCTTGCTCGGTCGACGGGGTTGCGGCGGCCAGCCTTAACGCATACGCCCCTCCGCGTCCCCCGGTCACTAACTCAGCGGTTACCGCATGCTGCTGCTCAACCTGAGGCTGCGACATCGATACCTGAACTGTGCCGCCATTGCTACTTGGCTGCTCGTGAGTCCAGCCTTGAGCCAGGAGTGTTTGAAAGTCCTCAAAGTCGCCTCCGGGCAACAGGTTGACGGTTTCTTCAACTTCTCCCTGACCAATCCCCATCATCAACTGCCAATGCGCCGGGAGTGTTTGGAACGAAATTGCCCCGGTACTGGCGGATGGTTGTGACAGCCTGGCTACAGCCTGGTCCCAGTGGGCACGTTGCAGAATCCTGAGAAACTGCATCGAGTTCATCGCCGACTCGTAGCCGGCCCGGAAGTCGCCACTGACCAGTTGCTGGCGTGCCCGATCGCGGTAATTGCGAGCCGAGGCAAGCAATTGCGGTCCATCCTGTTGGGCGACACCCAGTTTTCCCAGTTGCTCATCAATTGCTTCAACTCGGGCAAACTTCAGGCTGGCCAGTTCGACATTGGCTTCAGCGCTGGATGCAAAAAAGACACTTGCCCGCTGCTGCAACTGGGCGACTAAGTCCCGATCAGATGTCACCAGAATGGCCGCGGTCTGATCAAATTTGGGCAGGGTGACACGAATACCACCCGTGACTCGCTCGCGCACCAGCGTCCGCACGCCAGTTGTCGTCACTTCAAAGGCCGATGCCGATTCGTTTGCGCCAGGGACCACGATTGAGACATTCGCAGCCGCTAACTGGGCTGGCACAAACTGCGAGTAGTCTTCCAGCCACATCGGAAGCAGTAACAGGCCATAATCGGTCCTCAGCACCGCCACCGACACCTCGTTATCGCGCCGTTCAGCAGCTTGACGTCGTGCGTTGCGCTCGCGCAACAGGGCGTCACGCTCGTTTCTGGTGGCTTCATCGACTCCAAACGGTAGTGACCGGTGATTAATGACCGGTGGGGCTTGCGATTCGACCTTCAGCCCGGTGAGTGTGGTAGCCGTACATGTCGCCAGCCAGGGTTCTAGCAAGGTTAGCTCTCGATTGATCTGGGAAATCGCCCAGAACCGCTCGCGCGCCAAAGCCCCGTCTCCATCAATCGGCCCGGTTGTCCAAAAGCCAATACCCCGAAACCCAGACGCCAAGGCCGCATAGGCTTGCAGCCGCAGTTGCTCTACCTCGATGCAAGGCTGATTCTCGGGTGAGGTTTCACCTGCGGCGATCGCGGGGACTTCCGACTGCAGCCACGTCCAGCAAAACGTTCCAGGTCGGGCGATAGACCGCCGCTGAATCAGCCAGTCGCGATACTGCCTGAGCGAAATGCTGGTCTGCAGGACATGCCGACTGACTCCCAGCATGTCGACTTGCCGTGAAAACCAGCGCTCGTCTTCCTGCACATCGATCGCAATTGGTCGCCTCAGCCGACGGTCTGCTTCCTGAAGCTGTGTGACCCAGTCGCCGACTTGTCCTCGATGCTCGCGCCCCACTCGCGTACCGAGCATCCAAAACAAGATTCCTGATGTCTCCATCCCAAACGGCATGAGGCCAATCTCGCGACTGGAAACAATTTCTCCCGTTTCGTTGGTAGGGCGACCGGGCGTGGCAACAGCCCAAATCCCTGCTGCTCCAAGTTTCTCGACCAATGAAACGTCATACCCATCGGGAAGCCAAACGCAATTGACTCCGGCCGCCACCAGGCTCTCGACTGCCTCCCCATGATATCGAATCATGCGTGGGAAGAACGGCTTACCATCCACAACTAACCCATCCAGCCGAAACTCGGCCCGCAAGGAGGCCGGTCCACCCGCTGCGATGTCACGAGACAGTTCGCCATCTGCAGTGACTAGCGGAGAGGCAAGCAAATCGTCTGTATCGAAATCGATTCGACCGGGCTGAATGCGAACCGCCAGCATCACCCGGTCGATCAGAAGCTGCTTCGCTTCAATCGGTCGACGCGCTCGCGCTCGCAACAGGACCAGTCGCTGCTGAATCGCCGCATCGGTTGTTCGGACCTTCAGCTTCTGCCACTTTCCAATCGCCTCGTAGGTTTCGCCGGTAATCACAGTGGTTAGTGGCTCACCGGTCGCCGGGTCGAGAATCTCCGGGCAGACCAGACGAACAGCGATCGTTAAGCCCGGAACGGTCCCCCGCACCATGAGGCAGGCTTCAAATTCATCAAGCGGGCGGGCGCGGGGGCAGTCATGCTCCAGCCGAATCAGGCCTTCATCGGTCCCCGAGTTTTCAAATTGAAACCGCTCGCCCAGGCTTCCCGCGTGGGCTGCTTGAGGATCAGTGCGATGAATCAACAAGCGAACATCGCGAGAGGCGGCCTGTAATCGCCAGTGCGGTCCCTGCTGTTCGAAGTCGTTGGTGAACTCGGCCCCCATCAGCACTTGCGACCAGCTCACCGCCAGGAATAGGCAACCTATGAGCCAAGTTCCGTTGGCAAAGCACGATGCGTGCTCTCCCCAAGACATCCATGTCCTGGCTGGCTGAACCCGACAGCTCGCAGTTCGCGAAACGATTTTTGGCGACCCTCCCTGGTCGTACGGCATGTTGAACGAGGCCTTGGCCTTTCAAAATGTTACGACACTCAGCCCGGTCGTTCCAGATCGGCCGGAAAAGTGACCAAAAAGGTTGTCTGCCCCGCCACGATCACCCCGCTTGAAGTTGTCTAGCGTCGAAACAACCCCTTTTGACCCAATTTGGACAAAAAACTTCATTTGCTCCAATAAATCGGTTCAGCCCCAGCGCTATCGCGAAAGTCGTCAAATGTGTTCTGTTTCCGCCAAGAAAGGATTGCTTCTGCATAATCGGTCTTCACAGAATATGAGATCCCAGGTTTCTACCGATGCGCTCCTGCAACGAATTTCGCTCATGTCTTCCGGTCAACGACTTTCCGATTCCGACGCTGATGAACTCCCCCGGGAGATCATCGAGCTGGGAACGCTTTTGTCCAAATTACCGGCCGGGCGATCGCAAACCGAACTGATGGCATCATTTACGACGGTAGTTGATTCCGTCCGCCGGCGCCGCCGAATCCTCAACCTCGTCCAGCAGGCCCTCTCCCAACTACGGCTCGATATCAAGTATCTGATGTTCGATCTAGAAGTCACCCGCAAAGAGCGGGAT
>JAIXVG010000185.1 GCA_027483145.1 Planctomyces sp. | reverse complement strand
CATCAGACGCCGCTCGCCGATGGTTGTGAACGAGTGAAGGGCAGCGGCTAATTGCCCGGTCGGGTCGACTTCTTCGAAACCCAGCCGGTTCCAGAACCGATGGCTTTCGTGGACCGCCACCAACCACACTGTTTCGAATTCATTAGCCCAAGCGTAGCCCAAGGCCGCTTCAGCCAGTTGTCGGGCAACGCCAGTTTGGCGGGCTGCAGGATCAACGGCCAAGTCATGCAAAAACAGCGTGTCAGTGTTCGCCGGCAACTCCTTCCAGACGGTCCCCAGTGGCAATAGCTCGTCACGCACCGCTGGATGGGCCAGCAAGTAACCTGCTACCTGCCTGCCTCGTTCATCAACCCAGCAGGTTGCCGGTGACACTTTCCAGATCGACTGCAACGCCTCCAGCGTTTCGAGCTGTTCCGCCGGATAAGCCGCAACTTGAATCGCCACGATCGCTGGCCAGTCGGTAGCCCTTATCTCGCGGATCATGAATGCCACTTGCGCTGATGCGAATCGATCAAGCCAACAACAGCGTACGAAGATGAACGGATCGTCGCTGGTAGCTCTCTTTCCTGGACGAGGCGCCCCTCAATACGAGGTGACTACTTTGTCGACGTGTGAGGTCGACTTCGCACTTCAAGGATCTGTCGCACGAAGGTCGTTAATGACTCAAGGGTATAGGGCTTTGAAAGGAACGAAACTCGATTTTCTTCAATCCCTTGTCGAAACATTTCGTCTGCCGTGTAACCTGACAGATATCCAATACGAATATGAGGATACCGGGCTAGCAGAATTTCGCCCAATTCACGTCCGCTCATACCTGGCATGATGACATCGGTAAGGACGACATCCGGCGGCTGCGGCAATTGCTCACACAGGCTAAGCGCTGCGGCCCCGTTCTCTGCTGCTTCCAGGCGATAACCTTGCCGTTTTAGAATCTGGACTGCCAACGCTCGAACGGCGGGATCGTCTTCCACGACCAAGACAAACTCATGTCCAGTCAGCGGGCCAGCGGTCGATTGATTTTGTAAGGGTGTTGCAACTGCCTGTTCGGCTGGAAGATAGATTTGGATAACCGTTCCTTGCCCCAGCTCGCTTTCGACAGACATAAAGCCGCCTGATTGTCGAACAATTCCGTATACGGTCGACAATCCAAGTCCAGTCTCCTTGCCAATTGGCTTGGTTGTAAAAAATGGCTCGAACATCCGAAGCTTCACGTCAGGACTCATGCCGCTGCCGGTATCGGCGACCGATAAACAGACATAGTTCCCGACGCTTGCGTCAGGAAGGTCCTTGATTCGGTCGGGAGTCATTTTAAGGTTTGACGCTTTGATTGTCAGTTTTCCGCCTTGAGGCATCGCGTCACGTGCGTTGACGGCCAAATTCAAAATGACCTGCTCGATTTGCCCTATGTCCGTCTTGATGGTGCAATCTTCATTTGCTAACTGGACATCGACTTTGATGTTTTCCGTCAGCAAACGGCGCAACATCGAGACTGTTCCCGATATCACTTGACGCAGGTCAAACACCTCGACATTCAACACCTGCTGGCGGCTGAAGGCGAGCAACTGATTGGTGAGTGCGGCCCCCCGGCGACCTGCGGCAATTATCTCGGTTGTCAATTCATGTTGTTCCGACGGCTCGGGAACAACACTCAACAAAAGCTCCCCGCAACCATTCACGACGGTTAACAGATTATTAAAGTCGTGAGCGATTCCGCCCGCCAATTGGCCGATGGCCTCCAACTTTTGCGATTGACGCAGCCGTTCTTCTGTCGCCCGGAGCGCCAATTCGTCCGACTTTCGTTTGGTAATGTCGGATACAATTCCGACCATACGGATGGGTGTTCCATTTTCGTCGAAACTGAACTGGCCTACTCCTGAGATCCAGCGAACAGACCCGTCAGGCAATAGTATCCGATGCTCCAATGAGTAGATTGTCTTTTCGGTCATACTGCGCTGAATTGCGTCTCGCACAAGCTCTCGGTCTTCCGGGTGAACTCGATCTTCGAAATGCTGCAACGAGATCGTTTCGTTCGAATTCTGATCGTAGCCAAAGAGCTGATAGTGAGATTGAGACCAAACAACATGATTTGATTGGATTTCCCAATCGAACGTACCCATCTGACCGGCTGACAGCGCCAAACGCAGGCGCTCTTCACTTTGCAGCAAAGCCTGTTCGACTTTCTTGCGTTCTGTGATCTCAATGGCTACTCCGCCAATTAACTCAGCGCCGCTCCCTTCGACCATTGGAAATTTAACGACCAGCAACTCTCCAACTGAACCATCAGCCCGGACGTAGGTTTCTACGGTCTCCAAAGGAACTTGAGAGCCAAGTACTTCTCGGTCGTTTAACTGATGCTGCTCTGCGATTTCTGCCGGATACAGATCGAATGCTGTTTTTCCGACAAGACTCGTTTCGTCAATACCCGCCATCGTTCCGTAGAACCGATTAACGAATACGCATTTGCTCTGTCGATCGAGCACCCAGGCGCCAGCCGGCATGTTTCCCATAAAGGCCCGAAAACGGGCCTCGCTCGTCTTCAGTGCATCTTCAGCGCGGCGCTTTTCGGTGACATCACGAAAGACCAATACCGCTCCGATGATTCTCCCTTCCGCATCCCGAATGGGTGAGGCGCAGTCATCAATCGGGTGTTCGGAGCCATTCTTGCTGACCAGAACCGTGTGGTTTGCCAGTCCTACGGTTTTTCCT
>JAIXVG010000558.1 GCA_027483145.1 Planctomyces sp. | reverse complement strand
CCGTCGGCCAGTTGCAGCCGCGACAGCTCACGCTGAATCTCTGGGGACCGAAGGGCTTGAGTCGTACTGATCGCATCAGGGGACCAGCGCACGATCTGCCGGATGATGGCCGCATCGTCCCGCAGCCGTTGTTCGACCTGCTGATAGACTGTCTGTTGATGGCGCGATGTCAGCAGCACAACAAACGCAAGGGCAGAACACAACGTCAGACCGGCGTAAACCGAAAAAACTCGCCAAAATAGCTGCGACGACAACATGCTGCGTCAACTTACCCAAGTGTTCGTATTGCCCGCTTGCAACCCAATCAAAAATGCTATGGGCTTGGCCCAAACCACACGGATGGGGCAAGCACCTAACCCCTCCAGATTTTCAGGGTTTCACTGCCCTGCGGGTTGGGGAATTTCGCTGGCAGAATCAAATTGGATGCCAGTTATTCCTATTTTTCCAAAAACACCGCACCAACCCAGCCTTCCTACTGTCCGGCCAGTTTGCCCGTCCTCGGGAAAAGAGGACCATCTGTCGAATTGTTCTTTCCGCCCGAGCTGTCGCCAAGGGCGAAAGCCCACAAAGATCGATCAAAAAATGATGAAGATTCGACCAACTTTGGGTTTCAACCCCTTTTTCTGACTCCCGATGCCACCATACGGGGATTCCCCAGCGTGCTTCTACCTAAAGCGCAGGGTTAACAGCGAGAAGTCGTCGGCAAAGTGAGGTGTCCCCTGCCGCTGTTGCAGGGTCTCTCGAATTTGCCTCGCACTGGTTGATTCAGCGGGGGCCTCGCAGATCAGTCTGGCTAAACCATTTACCCCCAACATCTGACCGGGGGCGACTTCGACTTCAAACACGCCGTCACTAAACACCACCAGCCGGGCTCCCGACAGCACATCAATTCGCCCGGTTTCATACTGTTCGTCGGGGTCGACGCCGATCATCAGGCTCGGATGGCCAAGCTGTTTGGGTGAACTTCCTGGCCGCTGAAAAAGAAGTGCCGGCGGATGGCCAGCCGAGGCGTAGTACAGTTCTTTTCGCCCAGCGTGATAGACCCCGTACCAGGCAGTAAAGAATTTCTCATTGTGCTCATCCATCGGAAAGGCCAGGTTCAGTCCCGCCAGGACATCGGCTGGTTCTGAGAAGCAAATATTGGGTAGTGTTTGCCGCCGCAGCGTTGTCAGGGCTTGAACCGACAACAAGGCCGCTCCCACACCATGCCCACAGACATCGATCAGGTAGATCGCTAACTCCGTTTCGTCTTCATCAAGCCAGTGATAACCGAACAGGTCACCACCCAGTTCCGATGAACTTTGAAACTCCCAATCAGTAGTGACCGGCCCCTCGATCCGAGCGGGCAATTGAGACTTCACGTACTCTGATGCATCACGCAGCTCGGCCGCCAGCTTCTTCTGAGCGACAGCTAATGCCTGGCGTGTTTCCAGCAACTGCTGTTGTGCCCGAATCACTTCCATCAGCTGCAGCTCACGCTCTGCCATTTGGGCCAAGTGATTCAAGCTATCGAGCGATTTCTCATCTAGCTCTCGGGGCGTCTGATCGCACAGGCACAGAGTGCCAACATTATGACCACTCGGCCCCCGCAAGGGATGTCCTGCATAAAACCGAATGTAGGGGTCGCCGACCACCATCGGATTGTCGCGAAACCGGTCGTCCTCCAAAGCATTGGGAACAACCAAGGCAGTTTGCCCCAAGATAGCGTGCCCACAGAACGAAACTTCTCGTGATGTCTCTGAGGCGCTTAGGCCGACCGAACTTTTAAACCATTGGCGATCCGAGTCGATGAGCGCAATGTACGCAATCGGGACTTCGAACAAATGCCTCGCCATCCGCACGATCGCATCAAAGCGCTCTTCGCGCGGCGTATCGAGAATGTTTAGCGACCGCAGCTCGGCCAGTCGCGCGGCTTCGTTGTTAGGGATCGCAGGAGCAAGCACCGGGTGGGGCCTTGGTTTAGAAAGTGGCTGGTGTGAACAACTGCAGGTTATCCAACTCCCTGTATCGTATCCTTCCAACTCGATCGGGGCCAACGTACGGTATTCACACAAACTTCCAATTTAGGACTTGCTGCAGCGGTGATAAAGGGGGAGCGGAAGACCAATGGACTGGCAAGCCGGGTGCTAAATTGGAAAAGTAGAAAGCAAGAGAAAGGGGGAACGATGAATCCGGTTGGGTATTTTGAGATTCCGGTTACGAATTTGGATCGTGCTCAGAATTTCTACGAAGGAGTGTTTGGGTATTCATTGGAACGGGGAGAGATTGACGGGAATTCGATGGCGCTATTTCCGTTAGACGAAAAGGAAGCGGGGATTTCGGGGGCGCTATGTTTGGGAGCCAGCTACGTCCCTGCGGACGAAGGATGTCGCATTTACTTCAGCACGTCAGACATCGCCTTCACGATGCAGAAGGCGATCGATCATGGAGGGAAGTAGCTGTACCCCAAAACCTCGATTGGAGAGTTAGGCTGGGTGGCTGAGTTTGCTGACTCGGAGGGGAATCGGATCGGACTGCATGAAGGTCAGCCAAAGTAGGTGGATGTGACATTGGAACCGGGCAGTATTTAGCAATAGGAGCAATCTCCAATGGAATCAGGCGCTAAAAAGCGATCGTGGTTGAAACGGTACTGGGTGCTGTGGTTCATCCTCGCGCCGTTTGGAGTGCTGTTTATTGTGTGGCTGGTCGCACTGTGCCTCCCGGTTTCTCTGCAGCTGGGGCCTGAGACGACAGTGATTAGCGAGCCACTGCGGCCAGATGGGAAAATCGACTATGCGGCAGCATTGACTGCGACATACTCGGAGGGGGTGACGTTCGAGAACAATGCGGCAGTGCCGCTATTGCAGATTTTTAGGGCACGTCGGTTTGAGCCGGTGGTGTGGCGAGAGTACGTTCGCCAGTTAGGACTAAATGACGACTTCCCCAAAGAATACCTGTTGCTTGATCTGAAGGAGAGGTTCCAGGGAACGAAAGCAGAGTTAAGGGACATTGAGGATCAGCAGGAGCTAGCAAGCAATGGCCCTTGGAAGAGGGAGGATTTTCCTGAGATTGCAAAGTGGCTTGATGTAAACGCTAAAGCGTTAGCCGTTGCGAGAATGGCTGCAAAGCGCGAGACGTTCTTTCTGCCGATTCTTTCGTTTACCAATCGCGAGTTTTACTGGGACGAAGCAGAGATCGGCCAGCCATTTCGTATTTTGGCACGTCTTTTGGCAGCGGAAAGCCATCTAGAATTGGCCAACGGGCGAATTGAACAGGCGCTTGCCAATGCAGAGGTTATCCACAAGTTGGCACGGCTGTTGTCTCAGCACCCGCGGATGATGACTGCCCATATCTCTTCGGCAATTCAAGCGACAGCGACACGTCTAGACGGCTGTTTAGCAAGATCTCGGTTGCTGACAGTCGAACAAGCAATT
>JAIXVG010000416.1 GCA_027483145.1 Planctomyces sp. | reverse complement strand
TGGTACCGGCTGCCAACAACAAACACCTTCCGGTACCCCAATCGCAACGGCCCAGTCGGCTAATCGGCCAGCGGCATTAGCCCCCCTGCCCGACTTGTATTCAGAGCCAGACGTCGCGGCTGTCCTTGATGAACTGACTAAGGCTGGGCCTGCGAGTGACGAAGCCCGCTTTGAATGGCTCGATCATCGGCTTAAGGACAATCCCAACGATATTCCTGCTCGCATTCTGCGAGCCAACTATGCGATTCGGTTGGGTAATGCCCACCAGTCGATTGTCGACCTCACCGAGGCTTTAAAGCACCGCAACGATGAGCCGCGGCTCCTCAACAATCGCGGGTTTGCTCATTTGGCACTCGGAAACTATCAGGAGGCGTTGGCCGATCTTGATAAGGCGATCGAGCTACGTCCCGACTTTTCAAAGCCCTACAACCAAAAGGGACTGGTCTACATTGCCACAACCAAGTAGCGACCAGCAGTCGAGGTTTTGACTAAGGCCTTGCAACTTGAGCCGGGCTACTCTGACGCGTGGAACAACCGCGGGCTGGCCCATATCGAACTGGGCGAGCCAGCTAAAGCCCTTGCGGATCTGGGAGAGGCCCTGCGGCTGAATCCCGCTTCGGTCAACGCTTATAACAATCGGGGCCTGCTGAAGTATCGCGAAGGGGACTACGAAGCGGCGCTGCTCGATTTCACCCAGGCAATGATGCGTGATCCTCTGAATCCCAAGTACTACGAACACCGGCGTCAGGTTTATCTGCGACAAGGGGACATCGAGCAGGCCCGCCGTGATGAACGCAAAATGGACTGGATTCATCAACTTGGTGAACTGACGGTCGCAGCGCGACATGCCAAGGGTAACCCCGTTCCCCACCTCGTTCTGGCTGAGCACTTCTTGAAAGAGGGGGATACGATTGGGGCCGAGGGGGCGATCACAAGAGCGCTTGAGATCGATCCGGCCAATCTGGAAGCTCGAATTGCCCGAGCAGGACTCCTTTTCAAGGCAGGTCGCTTTGAGGCAGCAATCGAGCAATGCGATGCAGTTCTGAGCGCTCAACCGAGCATACAGGCCCATTCTGTTCGTGGTGACTGCTTCCTGGAAATGACCCGTTACGAGCAAGCAGTCGCCGAGTTCGAAGCAGCCCGGCGGCTCGATCCAGCCGTTGCCCTTGCCTGCTGGAGTTTAGCAGCCGAGAAAGAATCGGCCGGTGAGACTGACCGAGCGAGCGAATTGCGAGCAAGAGCCATCGAACTGGACGCCGCTGTAGCCGAAAAGGCGGCGTTGGCCGCACGCGATGCGAAACCTGTCCGTCGATAGCGCGTTTGGTCGTTACGCGACAACGCGATAGAATGGTGCTTGGTCGCGGTTGGTCGAAACGGCTGGTACTACGAAACTTACAGCAAGTTCGCGAGCCCTTGAAACTGGGCAAATCGAAACGCCATCCCGGCTGATCGATTCGTGCGGTTGAGTCCAATCGCTGTGTGTCTCGCCTTTACCGACACATTTGACTTGGTTTGAATGCCCTCGACCGCAAAAGCTGAACGCTGGTTTTTCCAAGCTTTGTATTGCAGCCAATTGGTTTTTGGAACTGAATCTAGATCGTCGTGTGAAACATGAACAATCAGCTTGATGGTGGGCTGTCCCACGCAAGCAAAGAGTTTTGCTGGGGGACTCGCCAGGCAGCTTACTATGCGCTACCGGAGGCGGTTGTCCTATCGGCGAATGGAAGCGATACGGCCAAGTTTCTTCATAACTTTTGCACGGCCGACATTAAGAAACTCGAACCAGGTCACGCGGCGGAAGCGTTCTTTACGAACGTCAAAGGTCGAGTGATTCAGCATGGCTGGATCCTGCGCACCGAGACTGGAGCTGAAGTCTTTTGCCCCGTTGCATCTGGCGAGATGCTCCTAGCCCATCTTGATCGGTACCTGATTACCGAAGATGTCCAACTATCGCTGGGCGGGCTGCAGGTCCTGGTTGTTTGTGGTCCGCAGGCCCCCCAAGCCCTGCATGAATCCTTCCCCGCGTGGGCCTGCCTAAGCCCCGGCCGAACGGTCACTTTGGGAGCGAATATGCTGGCCGCAAGGCTGAGATGGCTGGCAGTCCCAACATTCGTCCTGATCGCCAATGAAATCACTCCGGCCATTCAATCTGTTGAAGCATGCGGGATCGATCCACTGGCCGATGGAGACTGGGAAACAGTCCGGATTGCCAGCGGATTTCCGACTTATGGGGTCGACATGAGCAAGGACACTCTCGCCCAAGAAGTCGGACGCACGCCTCTGGCGATTTCGTTTACAAAAGGCTGTTACCTGGGACAGGAGCCAATCGCCCGAATCGATGCCTTGGGGCACATCAATCGCCAATTACAACTGACGGTTTCTGATGCCTTTGTGCCAGCAGGAACTGCTGTTCGGCTAGGCGAGGCGGCGATTGGGACAATCACCAGTGCCAGCAAGCAATCGATCGATGGCAATTTTCATCAGCTTGCCATGCTGCGAGTAAAGGGGGGCGGTGCCGGGGCAGATTTACACGCCGCCGAGCCAGCAGGGGTTTCCCTGAAAGTCAAACAGCCGCCAGCAGAAGCCTGCTAACGGCTGTTTGAGAATTCACGAAAGCGGTATCGCAATCTCTATCGCGTTATGCCGAATTACTTGGCGTCCCACCACCACCGATTACCCGCGTCGGTTTGTGGCTTGGCGACTTCAGTCAGCTTAGCTAAAGCACTGTCATCGGCTGCTGGTTGACTATCGGTCACAAGGGCGAGCGGATCGGGGCGTACACCACCAGCAACCTGCACGACGATGTTCTTTCCTCCATAAACGCGGTGATTGACTACCGACTCAACTTCTGTCGCAGGGGCATATCGAACGGGCGAGTAAATCCCCTTCGGAGCAAACGAGGCGAGTGGCTGAGTTCGTGCATCGAGCTTTTCGTTAGCAATGATTGCGGCCACCAGAGACAGGTCAAAGATGTTGGCGCAGTCGGCAAAGACCAAATCGCGGGAGGCAAGTTCACTGTAGTGGCGAGTGAACCGTTCAGCAAATTGCCGATTGGTTTCCTCAGCCTGACCCGTTGGGACATGCTTCCCTTCGGCCGTCAGCAACTGATTTTCCGACTGGCACAGAACCGATGACCCGGTCAGTTCGAACGCATCACGCGAATTGTTGCGGGTGATGGCATCGC
>JAIXVG010000243.1 GCA_027483145.1 Planctomyces sp. | reverse complement strand
GGCGGTTCAGCCGTATGGAGGTCAAAATGTGGCCTCGGCTGATTGCCTGATGTCACGCGGGATGCAGCAGCAGTTGGGCTTTGCGGCGGCTTCGCTGGCTGCTCAAGGCAAGCTGGGAATGCGGAAGGAGTTACCCGAAGAGTTCGTGGCGCAAGCGCTCAAGGAAGTGGTGATGCACGAAGTGGGGCATACGTTGGGATTGCGGCATAACTTCAAGGCGAGTGCCTGGAAGTCGCTAAAAGATATTGAAGATCCCACCAAGTCCAATGAAGCCACGGTGGCCAGTGTGATGGATTACAGTCCGGTCAACATTGCTCCGCCGGAAGGGACACAGGGTGCGTATTACACTCCGACACTGGGGCCGTATGACTACTGGGCGATCGAGTATGGGTACAAGCCCTTCAGCGGTGAAGATGGACCCGAGCTAGCCAAGATTGCAGCACGGAGTGGCGAGCCAGGGCTCGACTATGCGACCGACGAAGACACCCGCAGCGTTGATTCAGACCCGTTCTCGAACCGGTTTGACTTGGGGAGTGACCCGATTGCTTACGCCCAGCGGCAGATTGCGACGGTGAACTTGCTCGTTCCGAAGATTGTTGAACGTTCTGTCGAACCTGGGGAAGGGTATCAGAAAGCACGGCAGTCGTTTGGAATGCTGCTGTCTGAGTATTGGCGAACGGTGCTGTTTGCCTCACGCTTACCCGGTGGTTTGCAGGTTGCGCGAGATCATAAGGGTGACGCAGCGGGTCGGGCACCGTTTAAGGTGGTTGATGCGGCTCAGCAACGAGCAGCGATGCAGCTCATTGGTGCGACGGCGTTCCAATCGCCGAAGATCGATGCGTCGATTTTGAACTACCTCGCAGCGACTCGCTGGAGCCATTGGGGGATCACCGAACCGTTACGGGTTGATCTGGCTGTTCATGATGTGATCAGCAATATGCAGGCCAGGACGGTTTCGCAACTACTTGACCCGATAACGCTATCGCGATTGCAAGATAGCGAAATGCGAACCCCTGCCGACCAAGACTTGTATTCACTGGCAGAGCATTTGCGAACGTTGGTGAATCTTGTGTTTACAGAGATTTTGGAACCCAAGGCGGGCGAGTATGGGGCACGAACGCCGTATGTGGATGGGATTCGTCGCAATCTGCATCGGACGGTCGTGCGTCAGTTTTCGAACATGCTGACACGAGTTGGTGGCGTGCCTGAAGACGCTCGAGTGTTGGCTCGTGCCCACCTGACTGATCTTTCCACAAAAATTGATGGACTGCTCGCCAACGAAGGGGTGAAGCTGGATGAAGTGTCGCTGGCACATATGCGGGACCTCAAGCAGCGGGTTGAAATTGTGTTGAAGGCAGAGTTGGCACTGCCTCCAGTCAACTAGACAGGTAAACCAACACTGCTGGACGAGCCAGCAGTGGCACCCAGCAGACCTGCCTGGTCAAGTTGTTTTGATTGCTGTGGGAGTGAAGACGAGATAGCGGAGGGCGAGGCCGCCGACGATGAGGATACCCCCAACCAGGATGTGGGATTCAATGGCTTCGCCCCAGCACAGCCAGACCCAGATGGGGTTAAGGACTGGCTCTAAAAGCAAAATCAGGGATGCTTCCTGAGGCGAGACGTGGCGCATGCTTCGGGCTAATAGCCAATAGGGGAAGGCGAGCATGCAGATTCCGGCTGCTCCGATTACGGCAATTTGCAGAATGCTTGGCTGCGCTGGTTGAGCGCTAGTGACTGGCAACACCGCCAGCATGGATGCCAGATTGGCAATCGCAACCAACCACATTGAGTCGTGATGAGTTAAGGCCCGCATCGCCAGGAACATAATGCCCAGCGCGAAGCCTGCTAGTAGCGCGAGCGAATTGCCGATGAGCGAAGCGCCGACGGTGCTGTGGCTGACAATCCAGGCTATTCCAGCGACCGAGCAGGCGACAGCAACCCATTGACCCCGGTCGGCTGGTTGTCGCAGGAATGTTGCTCCCAGGACGGTTGCCCATGCAGTGCAGGTGTATTGCAAGAAGATTGCGGCTGCGGCGCTGGTCATCGTGACGCTGAGGACGTAGCAAGTATTCATGGTGACGAAGCAGGCAACGTAAACCACAAGCCGCCAGTCCCAATAGACCTGCTTCCAGTTAACAAATAGCAGGAAAAAGACGCCTGCAAACAGGGATCGGTAACAGGCCAGAAAGTAGCCACGCGATTCCTCGGGGAGGGCTTGAAATAGTGGAGCGCGCAGGTAAAGGCCGCTGGTGCTCCAGAGCAAGGCTGCGAACAGCAGGACAAGCTTGGAGCGGTTGGCCGGACTGAGGTTAATGCCGAAAGGCACGGGTTGCCTTCATCTGGAAAACAATCGGTTGGGTTGGGTGCCAGCGGCTGGCATTCTGGTTCTAAAGGTTTGCTGAAATAGTCGCTAGTCTGATTGCTTTGCTAAAGATTTCTTGACGTGGGACAAGTGAAGATCAGGGGCGGCTTTGGGAAGTGGGTGAGGGGTTTCTTGCGATTTGTCGGTGGCGGAGACTGCGACTGGGATCGCTGCTCGACATGTCCTGTCAATCGAAGCGATCGGCGTTCCTTCGGGACGGAGATCCCCTGATGTTCGCGGGCTGGCAGGCGATTGAGTATGCTTTAGGGCATGGACCTGATTGTTGGGCTATTAAAACTGCTGTTTCCGTCGACCTTGCTACAGCCGCTGTTGAAGCCTGTAGCCAGGCTGATGATTGGCTTGATTGCGATACCGTTTTTTCGCATCTGCATGCGGCGCGTGGTGCGGGTGCAAGATCTGGATCAGGAGCTGGAACGGGACTTAGAGCTTTGGTTTCGCGGGGCGATCTTGTTATTGGTGGCGACGGCGAATATGGAGTCGCAGTTTTTTAGCTGGGTGCCGCCGAACTTGCGAGACGAAAAGGGTTGGCTGCTGCTAGCAGGGCGGTTGCTGCTTGCAATAGGGGTGATAGAGGGGATGCCCGATCAGGCCCTCTTTGCGATTATCCACCCGGGGCCACCCAAGCTTAATTTTAACCGTCGCAAGCCGTGGACCAGTTTTCGTCAGTATTTGTGGCCAGCGTTTAAGGGATTTTTATGTCAGCACCTCAACCGGTCCTCCCCCGTGCTGGCGATTCTGGCAGTCACGGAGGTGGGGATTGTGGGCTGGGTCTGCTATTGGATGGCAATCAGCCAGTATCTGCTGATTGGTCTGGTGACTTCGCGGGATCGGGCGATACATGTCCTGACCCAGTTTGATCAGGCGGTGAAAGTGAAGCGAGCAGAACTTGATCGGCAACTGCATGAAGACGAGGGGGAGAGTTGGTTCGATGACGAACCGGCGAGTGCAGGCTAGAAGCTAGAATGATTAATGATTATGGATTACTGCTGAGGGATGAATGGAAGGTAAGACAAAGCAAGACAAGACAAAAGAAGAGAGAAAAGAAAAGAAGAGTGAGGCGAGGGGGGATTGGGATGGAGCGGCATGATCGGGGGGCGCTGAATTACTTGCGGTTGGCGATGGTCTCAGCAGAGCGAAAGCAGGGGCCTGCGGCGGTTAGGTTTCTG
>JAIXVG010000392.1 GCA_027483145.1 Planctomyces sp. | reverse complement strand
TGTTGGCCAGAGTGTTCCATCAGATCGCTGGTATCTTTCGCCTGCCCATGCCTTCTCGCAGGGGGCCAATTCGGCTGATGTGGTTGCATCAACCTGGGGGTGTTTTGCACCGACCGTCCCTCTGGATGCAACAGGCTTGCCAATTTCAAGCGAGCAGTTGGCCCAGCTCGACCCCCTCATTCACCTTGGTCTCTATGCAGCCCGCATGGCCTGGGAAGATGTCAGGGGCCGCTTGCCCGCGACTCAGCGGCGGGCCTTCATTGCGGGAAACATCGCCCTACCCACATCCAGCATTTCGGCTCTGGCCAGAGAAACCTGGTGGCCGGCCATTGCAAAAGAGCTGGGCTGTGCTGAATCGTCCCTGGAAAAAGTCAAATATGCTGCGGGTCAAGCTCTAACCAATCGACTGGCACTCACTGCCGCTGCGCTTGGAATGCAATCTTCGCGCTGGCCACAGCAGGTCATGGGGTTGCCTGCTGCCCTCATTGCGACAGCCCTTGGAATTGGTGGCCGGGCATTTGTTCTAGATGCCGCGTGTGCGTCGTCGCTTTATGCGATTAAACTGGCGATGGATGAATTGCTCGAAGAGCGGTGCGATGTCGTGCTGGCAGGAGGGATGGCCCGGCCCGACTGTCAGTACACGCAAATGGGCTTTGGTCAGCTTGGGGCACTTTCAAAACAAGCGCGATGTCGGCCACTCGACCATCAAGCTGACGGGCTGGTTGTGGGCGAAGGGGCAGGCTTTTTTGTTTTGAAGCGGCTCTCAACCGCCCTCAGCGATAAAGACCACATCTACGCCACCATTCATGCTGTTGGCCTTTCGAACGATCAGGGGGCAAATCTGCTGGCTCCACAGCACGAAGGGCAATTGCGGGCCATGCAGGCTGCGTATGTCGCTGCTGATTGGGTTCCGAGCGATATCGACTTAATTGAATGTCACGCAACTGGAACGCCACTGGGTGATGCCGTCGAGCTGGAATCGCTTTGTCAGTTATGGAATCAGGTGGGGCTGGCCACAGGCCGACCGCGGAATACATCGCCAGTTCTGGGTTCGGTGAAGTCGAACGTCGGTCACCTGTTGACCGGTGCCGGGGCAGCGAGCCTGATGAAAATGCTCTTTGCGCTCGAGACCAAAACGCTTCCCCCAACTGCTAACTGGTCTCATTTTCCAGAGAAAGTCAGCGCGAAGTTTTCTGCGGGGATGTTTCCCTTTCGTAGCCTGGCTACTGCAGAAGCATGGGAACCGCGCCCAAGCGGCCAGCCACGGCGGTGCGCCGTCAATGCCTTTGGGTTCGGCGGCATCAACGCGCATCTACTGCTTCAAGAATGGCCAGCAGAAACCGATCGCAGAAGTCCCCCTAGATACACTGCCCCCGATGGAACAACGACCACGATGGCTGCGACACGTCCGCTGCCCATTCAGTCGTTGGATGTGGCGATCGTGGCAGCCGCGGCGACGATTGGTTCAGCGATGGAACCAAATCATTTATGGCCAGCGTTAGTTGGTGCATTGCCGATTGCCCCGGGAGCAATCGATGAGCTGAATATTCCGATTGGGCGATTTCGGATTCCCCCTGTTGAATTGAAAGACTCGTTACCACAGCAGGTCGCAGCGCTTGAGGTTGCACGACAATGCCTTGATCGAGTCGCCAGCTTATCGGCCACATCGCGATCTTCTCTTGGAAATCGTTGCGGCGTCTTTGTCGGGCTGGTCCTCGATGTGGGGACCACCAATTTCCACCTGCGCTGGTCAATGCAGTCGTTTCTCGATCTATTTGAACATGCAGAACCTGCGGACCTGAAGGCCTTGCGGGAGGCTGTTCATCAGCCACTTACTGCCAATCGAGTGATGGGCCATCTGGGGGGAATTGTCGCCAGCCGCTTGGCCCGCGAGTTTGGAGTCGGCGGCCCTGCCTATGGCCTTTCGACCGAAGAGACCGCAGGCCTGACCGCATTGGAAGCAGCCAGTCGGGCGCTCGCCCGGGGCGAGCTCGATAGCGCTTTGGTGGTCGCAGTCGACTTCCCCTGCGACCGCAGGTTGCTTACTGCTGACGAGGGTCCATCAGCCGATAGTGCCGCAGCCTGCTACCTGAAACCCCTTCGGGCAGCCCAGGCAGCAGACGACCACATTTATGCGGTCATCGAACAAATTGATGGCTGGTCCACAGGGGGAGCGCCTGCGCCCTTAACGGGCTTAGCTCCAGCACTAACCGTCGCAGCAACCGCGCTCCCCGCTTCACCCGACAGTCTTCCCTTCAAACACACTCGTGTGACTTCCACCACCGAGCTGGCAGGCCAATTGGGGGCTGCCAGTGGCCTCGTCGCCTGCTTGCAAGCAACAGCAGCGCTCGCCCAGCAGCAGCTTCCTGCTGTGACCAGTTCACCCACTTCGACCAGGACAGCCGGTCCCTGCTATTGGCTGCATAACTCGGCTAGTGGTCCTCGTCGCGCACAGGTCGTGGCAACCAATAGCCTTGGGCAAGGCTACCGGATTGTCCTGGCCGAACCACCAGCGACTTCGAACCCACTGCGATCTGCTACGGGACTAACCCCCAATAGCCACGATCTGTTTTTGCTCACTGCCACTACCCCCGATGGCCTGTTCGAAAGCCTGACGAACCTCGCAGCAGAGGCCCAATCACAACTCTCGCTTCCGGCTCACATGTTTCCCCTGTTTGCCTCAAGATGGCGCAAGGGATCGCCACCAACGACCAGCCACTCCGTTCGGTTGGCCCTCATCGCCAAATGCGCTACCAGCCTAATATCTGCCATTACCTTTATTGAACGCTGGCTGGTCTCGCACTCGAACGAGTCTTGCGTCAACAAGTCTCGGCAGGGAGAAGCTAGCTGGGTTGTCTGTTATCAACCTCATGTTCCTGTTAATCCGGGCGAAGTAGCCTTCGTTTATCCCGGTTCAGGCAACGCCTTCGCCGATATGGGGCGCGAGCTGCTGGCCACCTTTCCGCAGGTGTTGCGTACTCAACAGCAAACCAATCAGGAACTGCACCAGCAGTATCGGCCAGACCTTTTCTGGGAACAGCCCACAGCCCCAGTTGATCACAAAAGTATGATCTTTGGGCAAGTCGCGCTGGGGACAGCCTTAACCGACCTGCTACTTGGCTTTGGCATCAAGCCTCACGCAACGATTGGGTACAGCTTAGGCGAATCGGCCGCTCTGTTCGCGATTGGTGCCTGGACCGATCGCGATGCCATGCTGTACCGCATGCAGGCCTCAACCCTATTTGGCAGCGACCTGGTCGAGCCATTCAGCGCGGCCCGGGCCTATTGGAACATTCCAGCCGATAGGCCAGTCGATTGGGTGGCAGGAGTTGTTGATCGGGGAAGCGAACTCGTTAGCGCCGCCATTCATGAAGCAGGGGATGGGCAATGCTATCTCCTGATTGTCAACTCGCCCCAGCAATGCCTGATTGGCGGCACGACATCCAGCGTTGGCCGTGTGGTCTCGCTGCTGGGTGCCCGGTTTGTTTGTCTCCCTCATCCCAGCGCGGTCCACTGCGAGCTTCTTAGCCCAGTGACGCAGCAGTATCGCAATCTGCACCTGTTACCGACGACCCCTGTCCCAGGCGTTCGCGTTTACAGCGGTGCTACAGGCCAGCCTTACGAGCTCAACCGAGAGTCCGCGGCAGAGGTGATCGTTGCTCAAGCCCTTTCGACCATCAACTTTCAACGACTGATTGAAAACGCGTGGCGCGATGGAATTCGAACGTTCATCGAAATTGGCCCTGGTGCATCCTGCACACGCATGATTGGTGAAACTCTCTCGGGGCTATCGCACTTCGCCCGGCCGATCTGCCCAGCGACAGCTGACCCACTAGCCGTTTTTCTGGGGGTCTTGGCTGAAGTATGGACCAGCGGCCACTCACTCGATACCAGTTATCTCGACCAGCGGGCTAGCAGCTTCGCCCCGGTTCAGCCCGCCACTAGTATTGCAACGTCAACGGGCCCGGCGTTAAGCATTCGTTGTCACCCGCTGGAAGACAACATGCAAGCCGTCTCCCGGCTCAAACTGACCCGGTTTGCAGGTGGGCTGACTATCAGGCAGCCTGCTTCCCCAGCACAGACCAGCCCTGCCAACATGAGCTTATCCGAAGACCCTCTGACTCATCCGACCCTTGCCGACAATCAAACCGGTTTCGAACAAGCACTACCGGGTATTCGGATAGATTCTCTGCCAGATCCAGTTGTATTCACACCTCCTGACCAACCGCTGAGTCCCGACATGAGCATTTCTGCAGCACCGTTCACCGAAGTCGTTTCATCCATCACTAATGGAAGTGTTAACGCTCATTCGGCCTTGGCAGACCACCACTCAGCAAAGTCTAACGGCCAATCAGCCGCAGCAGCGCGTCCCAATCCCAGCCTGCTGATGCAGCAATTGGCTCAGGCCATCGCCAATCGGGCAGCCGCCCATTCTCAGTTCTTAAAGCTGGCCGCTCAAATTCAGCAGCAGGCGACTCGCGCGACCGAACGTTACAACCAATTGCTCTCTCATGGGATGACGACACTCCCGCGCATCGCATCGACTACGGTCTCGCTGCCAACACTCCCCTCCACTCAGCCCGTTGCAGTCACTCTTCAGCCCCTGCCTGAGCAAGCACTCTCTCCAGTTCAACGGCCACTTCCCAAGCATCCCCCCCGTTCTTTATCGCGGGCCGAATGCATGGAGTTTGCAATCGGAAAGATTGGCCAGGTCCTGGGAGAACAATACGCGGCGATCGATGCCTACCCCACGCGAGTTCGGCTCCCCGATACACCACTCATGCTGGTTGATCGCATTCTTGATATCGAAGGGGATCCCCTTTCGATGACTTCGGGCCGGGTCATTACCGAGCACGATGTGTTGCCGAACGACTGGTACCTCGATTGCGGCCACATTCCTGTTAGCGTTGCGGTTGAATCGGGTCAGGCCGACTTATTTCTGGCTGGCTATCTGGGGATCGACCTTATTACGAAAGGCCTGGCTGTCTATCGCCTGCTCGATGCGGTGGTCACGTTCCATGATCAACTTCCCACGCCCGGCCAGGTCATTCGCTACGATATTCGTTTGCTCAAGTTCTTTCGCCAGGGAGAGACCTATCTCTTCCGCTTCGAATTTGAAGGGTCGGTGGCCGGCAAGCCGTTTATCACCATGCGCGAAGGCTGCGCCGGTTTCTTTACACCAGCAGAATTAGCTGGGGGCAAAGGGATCGTTCACACGGCCCTCGATTTAGCCCCGAAGCCCGGCCGAGTCACTGGCGGATTCAAGTCGCCTGTGCCTCTTGCCCGCGAAGTCTATTCCGCTGAACAAATCGACGCCTTACGGGCTGGCGACCTCTCAAGCTGCTTCGGACCTCCCTTCGCCCAATTGCCAGTTCAGGCACCAGTGACCCTTCCTGGCGGCAAGCTGAAGCTGCTCGACCGCGTGCTCGACCTTGATCCACAAGGGGGGAAGTATGGCTTGGGTCGTGTTAAAGCCGAGGCCGACATTCGCCCTGACGACTGGTTCTTAACGTGCCACTTCTGTGATGACCATGTCATGCCCGGCACCCTCATGTTCGAGTGCTGCCTGCATACGCTGCGCGTGTTTCTACTGCGGATGGGGTGGATTGGCGAAGCAGGCAGTATCTCGTACCAGCCAGTTATCGGTCAGAAGAGCCGCCTCAAATGTCGGGGGCAGGTGATCGAGTCGACCAAGACCGTCTGGTACGAAGTCTCGATCAAAGAGCTAGGGTACTTAGAAGATGGCATCGGCTCTGCCTATTGCATCGCCGATGCCCTGATGTATGCCGACGGCAGAGCGATTGTGGAAATAACCGATATGTCGGTTCGCTTGGATGGCCTCACTAAGGCCCACGTTGATCGGCTCTGGAATCAGGCATTACCATGGGCCGCCAATTACGACACTCGACCTGCCATTTACACTCAAGCGCAAATTACGGCATTCGCCGTCGGCAATCCGTCGGTCGCGTTTGGAGACCGCTATTTGCCATTCGATGCGGACCGCGTCATTGCTCGCCTCCCCGGCCCTCCGTTTCAGTTTCTCGATCGAATTGTCGAGGTCGCAGGCCAACCCTGGAAAATGGAAGCGGGTGCCTCGTGCGTTGCTCAATACGATATCCCCGTCGACGCCTGGTACTTCGCAGCCAACCGTTCACAGCACATGCCGTTTAGCGTCCTCCTGGAAACAGCCTTGCAGCCGTGCGGATGGTTAGCGGCCTATGTTGGTTCAGCTCTCACCAGCGACACCGATCTCTCGTTCCGCAATCTGGGTGGTCAAGCGACGCAGCACGCAGAAGTCAGCCCTGCCAGCGGTACGTTGACCACTCGCGTAGTTCTGACGAAAGCCTCCATGTCGGGCGGGATGATCATCCAGCACTACTCGTTCGATCTCGAATGCAATGGAAAGCCGGTCTACACGGGAACCACTTATTTTGGGTTCTTCTCGAAGGCAGCGCTCGCCGATCAGGTTGGCATTCGGGATGCCAAACGCTTTACACCCACCGCAGCCGACCTGGCCCAGGCCCAGTCAATGCGCCTGCCAGCCTCAGCCCCATTTGCTGATACCAACTATCGCATGATCGATCAGATCGATGCTCTCGCGCTAACGGGTGGGCCACATGGCTTAGGTTTCGTACTAGGTCGGATTGCTGTCTCCCCCGACGCCTGGTTCTTCAAGGCCCACTTCTATCAAGACCCCGTCTGGCCCGGCAGCCTGGGTCTCGAATCGTTCCTCCAACTGCTGAAACTATATGCGTTCACAAGGTGGCAGCTCGGACCAGCAGCCATTCTGGAGACCATCGCGATTGGCCAGCAGCATGAATGGGTCTATCGTGGTCAGGTCTTGCCAACCGATCATGAAGTCACGGTTGAACTGGTGGTCGACAGTGTCAACGACACAGCTCGCCTCGTCACAGCATCAGGCTACTTGATTGTCGATGGCCGTGTGATTTATCAGATGAAACGCTTCACGCTGAGGGCAAAGTAGAGCATGCGATTCACACAGATGGAGCCTTGTCTCTGTGTGCCACTGGCTTTGCCAGTGTCTTCATCAACTTGACGGATCGCATCGACACAGCCAACAGCACGTTCTTCATGCGATAGGGTAACATCTACCAGTTGCGAATCACCACGCTAGCCCCTGGTTAACAGACGGCTATTCAATAAGTGCTTTCTATTCCTCTTCCACATCCGGAAGGTAAACGTCCACTCGGCCATGCATCGTATACAGCCGTATTTGCTTTCCATCATCGACCAGAATGCCACTCGATCGATTCTTCTCGATGGGCAAGAGTGGATTCCCGGGATACTTCTCCCAATGAATCTTGTCTCTTGACATAGCCAAGTTGGTTGACCAGACATTCGGCTTCTGGTTGCCACTGGTCCCATGATAGATCATCCAGTATCGGTCCTTGTACCGAATGACCTGATTGACTGCGATCAGCTCGCGGTCATACTCGCCGGGACCTGGCTTTAAAACTGGCTCGTCCTGCACATGCTTCCATGACAGTGCATCGGTCGACTGGGCCAGCCACACTGCCTGATCTCGTCGCTCGTACAGCAGGTACCACTTCCCGTCTTCGAACCAGGCGGTCGGTGTTCCGAAAGGTCCTGGTTCAATTGGTTCGCCGTTCATCTTGCTGATTTCGAGTTGACCGCGTCGCTCCCACTTCAGGCCGTCGCTACTGACTAACAGTTGAGCCTGATCTGCCACTCCTTCAGCAAACATGAACAATTGCCCCTCGTGAGCGACAATACAAACATCTTCTACCCAGCCCATGTCGTAAATCGGCTGATCCGACGCCCGTTTCCATGCGAGGCCATCCGGGGAAGTGGCCAACCCCAAATACTTGGTCCCCTGCTTTGTTCCATCGAAACCGGTGTACCACAGCTTCCAACCTGCCTGGTCCCGAATGATCCAGCCTCGCTCCCGAATTTGGACATCCCAATGCCCCGGCCCAGCCCCAGTAAACACCGGGTTTTGGGCATACTCGCGAAAGTGAGTCAGCTCAGCCGGATAGCCACTTTCTTCCCGAGCGTTCAAACTCAAGAAGCCAAACAGAAACAGGCTCGAAAGGATAATCCCCCAGATGCGCAGCAGCCCTCTCACGTCACTGAGCGGAGCAACGCGGCGAGCCTCGGGCGAAATCACATAGTGACTTCCCGCCCCGTTCAATCGATCTGGATCGGTTTTTGTGGTCAAATTGAACTTGGTCCCGTAGCACCAAAAGGACTGCGAATACGAAGCGCAACGCGGCTCATAACTCGGTTTGCCAAGAACCTATTCGAAAACCCTTTTTCGACTGCACAACATCGCTGCACCAGAGAGTTCTTGGAAAAGCTCTAAGTCACCGTCCGCCCTTGATATAGTACCTTGCGACAACGACAAGAAACCCGGAAAACTGATTCTCGCGGTTTCCGTTTTTTGAGTCTTGACTTCACCTGAGAGTAGCGCCCCCCTACGAACGCCCCGCCAATCGCTACAATCGGGATAGCCGGAACAACCAGCCGAGTGCTTTGTCTCATTCAGTTCCCAGCCGGTTGGCTAACAACTCGCTCCTTCAAACCTTCCATCGCCACAGGAAATCGGTCATGAACAGAATGCTGCAAACCAAGTGCGTGTTGATGGCCCCCCTGGTATTGGTCACGGTCACTGGCTGCCTCGATGCGCTGGAACAACAGACCAAGAAATCCCCAAACAGCATCATCGGTAAAACAACCCAGGACATTACCGAGTTCGACCCGACCGCTAAGGCCGAGGTGAGCGATGGAAAAGTTCGTATTACAAACCCGGTGACTGGTCCACTCGAAGCCTACGGACCCGCCCTTGAACAAATCTCTCAAATTCAAATTGTCCCTGCTCTCAGGCTCTTTGAGGCAGAGAACGGCAGATATCCAACGAGCTATGATGAATTCATGGAAAAGATCATCAAAGCAAACAACATTCGGCTACCGGTATTGCCAGGTGGCAAGACGTATCAGTACGACGTGAAAGAAGCCAAACTGGTCGTCATCAACGCGCCAACTACTGAGACGCCGTAGCACCCAAGCCATGCCGTCGTTTGCATTTGGAGCCGACGCTGCCAATCGTCGGGCTCTTCAACTTCTTGTTTTTCGCGTTCCTTTACTGACATGCGGCCCAAAAGTCCAAAAGACGAAACCATAACACTTCGGATTTCCCAAACGGTCTTGACGACGTGCAGGCCCAACTTGCAATGTGCAGTTTTCTCCAACTGACCATTTCCAAGGCAATTGAGGGGGGCCCTCCCTGATTGTCCGGAGTAATCGTTGACGCGAAGCCGGGTAAATTAGTCCTGCAGAAAGGAGTTCGGGCTGTTACACTTTCAGATCGGTAGTTGTGCGGCTGCCTCCTGGGCTGCCCAAGCTCTGCAAGTCAATTGCCGTCAACTAACGGAACCAGGCCACAACGGGTAAAACCTTGTTCACCAGTCAAACCCGACTGGCCGCAACCAGGGACCCGACAAGCATCTTACCTCTATTGTACGTTGGTTTTTGGGCGAGAGTACTCCCTTGGTGCCACCCAATTCGCCGTTCGTGAGCGATGATCTTTTCGAACGGTATACCCCGAAGCCAGGAACCTTCGACGAGTTCTTCCGTCATCCGGGAGAATTGCGCGACGAAGCACGTCCATTTATCGAGGATTTGCGGCGAATCGGTTTCTCCGAGCTATACCGCCGCCGCGAGCAAGCCGAAAAGCAACTCGTCGATAATGCCAACTACTTCTCCGGTGCCGACCCCGACGACAAGGGAAGCCGACCTTGGCCGTTCGATGTTCTTCCTTTGATGATTGGCACCAGCGAATGGACCTCATTATCAACCGGCCTGATCCAGCGGGCGAAGCTTCTTAACTTAGTGATTGCCGACCTGCATGGTCCGCGGCGGCTGATTCAAGAAGGGCAGATTCCACCGGCACTGCTATTCGATAATCCCCTCTTCGCACGGGCGTTTTCTCAACTCAATCCCCCCGAAGACCTCTATTTGCACTTCTACGCCGCCGATCTGGGTCGCGGCCTCGATGGGCAATGGCGGGTCATCGCCGACCGCACCGACTCGCCTAGCGGCATCGCCTATGCTCTTGAGAACCGAATTGTCTCGTCTGGAATGTTTCCCGATTCGTTTCGCAACCAGCGGGTGCAACGGCTTGCTCCGTTCTTTATGGCCCTGCGCAGCTGCTTGCAGCGAATTGCTCCGCAGCACAAAGAGAACCCACGCATCGCCCTCGTGAGTGCTGGCCCCAAAGGCAGTAATCACTTTGAAGATGCCTACCTGTCGCGATACCTGGGTTATACCCTGGTCGAAGGGGACGACCTGACCATTCGTGAAAGAAAGGTTCAGCTTAAGACACTCGGTGGCCTCATTCCAATCGATGTTCTCTTTCGGCGAATGCGCGAGCAGGACTCCGACCCGCTCGAATTCGGGCTTCGGTCACAAGCCGGGGTCACCGGCCTGACCCAAGCCGTAAGGCATCAATCGGTTGCTTGTGCCAATGCACTTGGATCGGGTCTGCTAGAATCACCCGCCTTTATGGCCTACCTCCCGCAGCTTTGCGAACGCCTGCTGGGACAACCACTCCTCTTGCCATCTGTCGGAACCTATTGGTGCGGCGATCCACAGCAGCGGGATTACGTTCTGGCCAATTTGAATCGGCTGTATATCAAGCCTGCCTTTGAGCGAAATCCCAAAGAGATTCATCGCGGTGGCGGACTCTCTGCACGTGACCGAGAGCAATTAGCCGATCGCATTCGAGCGAACCCTCTTTACTACGTAGGACAAGAGCAGCTTTCCCGCTCGCAGGTCCCAACCTGGCTGGGTGAATCTGTTACTGCAAGCTGTCTGGCCCTCCGAACGTTTCTGGTGGCTGATAAAGAGCTAACCTACCAATGTATGCCCGGGGGCCTCGCCCGAGTCAGTCGCAATTCTCATCTCCTCGATTTCGCCATCGCTGCGGGAGATGCCACGAAGGACACCTGGGTTCTGTCGGATGGTCCTGTCCGCGAAGTAACCCTGCTTCGTCCCCCTGGCGATCGGCTCGAACTGAAGCGAAGCGGTACCGAACTTCCCAGCCGAGTGGCCGACAACCTCTTTTGGTTAGGGCGACATGCCGAGCGAGCCGAAGGGGCAGCTCGACTGTTGCGAACCACCATCTTGCGACTAACCGGTGAGTCAGGGGGGCGACATCAACCCGAACTGGGCCTGCTGTTACGAATTCTGGCCATGACGGGTACGATTGATACCAGGTTCGGTCTTGCCGATTTCCTATCGACACTTCCGTCGCTCGAGTCGAGTCTCCCCGACATGATCTATGGCGAGTCGGATGCCTCC
>JAIXVG010000569.1 GCA_027483145.1 Planctomyces sp. | reverse complement strand
ATTCGGTCGACGTTTCTGTTTCCAATTCAATATGACCAAGAGCCGACATACCGCTTGTGAACCCTGCAGTTTTGCCGTTATCGCGTTTGCCAGCTCGAACATCGACCCAGATTAGCACGGGCAAACCAGTTGGCAGGAAGGTCTGGGCGAACTCTTGGAACAGCTTCGATGGGACCAGCAATGTTGCGTTAGACCAATAGATCCCGGGTGCCTGTTCGCACACAGCAAGGATTGACGAACAAACCTGAGTTAGTAATTTCGATTGCTCGATCGGGTCTGACTTGCTGAGAATAGTGACGATCAGATGGCTGGTGTGTTTTCTTAGCTCTTTGGCAGCGTCTTTCCAAAGCCAGCTCGTTTCGCATGGCCCTTCCAGATCTGACCAGGGGATTGGTGCCCGCATGAGGGCGATCATGACCACTTCGCCTCCAATGTCGATCGACATCACTTCTTTTTTCGACTCAGCCCGTTCTGGGGTTGGCAAGTCGGGCCAATCTTCTGCAATGCGGGTTCTGATGGCAGTCGACGACAACTTGGCCCCGGCGGCCAACGGGATGAATGCGAGAGCGACAGACAAGTGCAGATCTCCATATTCATAGGGTGATCACGACAGGCCGCTGAGCCATGTTGGCAGGGTGGCAATTAGTCCGCGGATTGACTTTGATGTTCGTGACGTTGCTCGGCGATGGCCAGCTTGCACGAATGAAAACTAGACTACTCGCAGGCAAAGTCAGCTGCAATTGTCGCTGATTTCGAACAAGCGAGCATGCGACTCGCCGGTACTGGAGGATTGCGGTAACGACTGCGTTCAAACAGGGGAGTAGAAAACCCTGGTGACTGTCATTACGTCGGCAACACGTTGCCGTCCCAATACCCCAGCCGAGTGCCAACCCAAGTCGAGGCGAAGAAACCGAAGACTTGGCAGACGCTCATGAGAATAACAAACAAGAGTGTAAGTACCATTGGTCGAAAACCTCGGAGCCCGCGCGTTCTCAACAGATAAATGGGGAATGTGATTGGTAACGCCATAACCAGGCAGTAACGCATGAAGTCACCAATTGAGTAGCGATGTTGCCGCAGATCAAGCCAACACCAGATGCTTCCCGTGATCATGTATGGTATCGCTACCGCACTCTCGACGAGATGAACCGAGTGTGCAAATGGTTCTAAGGCGCCAATAATCGTATTGTGCCCCAGCAGCATCGCCAGCAACCGCCGTTTGTGGCGTTCGTAACGCTGCATGTCACCTGTCGGTCGAATGTGATTCTCGACCCTTACGATCGCTTCGTCACTAGACATGCGGGTGTCCTAAATCGTATGGCTCCGCTGAATGCCATCAATAGCAGTTCAAGCGACTAGAAAACACTCGCACAAAGCGGATCGCTAGACAAGCCGCTGCTGCCAGATTGGGTGCAAGGGGTACTTGGGTTAGACGAGAGAAGGTCAAGCACTAGCGCCCGAACGATTGAGGGCTGAGTCTGTCAACTCAGGTTGCAAGCTAACTCCAGTCAGTGCGTGGACTCAGCTTTGGGTCAGCCGGATAGCCGTCATCGTATTGCGGGCTGGTGGTGACCACCCGAGTTGACTGAGCAGTGCCAAAGATAGTTTGGGTTCGTGTCGCAGGCTGAGTGGTCGCAGGCATTGGACCGGTTGACTGGAGCTCGCTGCGGCTGGTGGACCAACTGTTGCTGGAACGGGTGGTGTCGGTCTTCAGGAAATCGAAATTCGGGGGTGGCTCGTTGTTCCCTAATGGAGAAGCTCCAACGAGTGAGTATTCCCCCTGGCGGTCGATCTGACGTCCCCAGACTGCTGCGACTAACCAAAAGGCAGCAAACGCACCCAGAGCGTAGAACCAACTGGGGATGACCCATTCTTGCTTAACGCGGGCAGGGATCCATTCAACCGGGCCAGCAACGAACAACGGGGCAATGCGGGTGGTGTCCTGGGCGTCGTAGCCGTACATCTTCAGGAAGTAGCCCGACACGACAACCTCCTCGGCCAGGTCTCCGCCGATTTCGAGGCCTGCGGGCTTTTCGGTAAAGATGACGACTGCGGGGTTCGTTTGCGAATCGGCCGTGTACAGCCAGCCTTCGTAAGCTTCATTAATACCGCGTGCATTCACGCCGGGGTTGTATCGAGTCAACTTGCGCAGGTGACCATGCAGGGTGACGGGTTGGCCGCGGTAGGCTTTGGGGTTGTTGAAGACGTCGACAAAAACGGGAAAGTCTTCGGGCTTGCGATTGCGGTATTTTGCGCTGGCCTGTTGCCGCAACTGGCGAAAGTCAGCCGCATGCCGCCGGAGGTCGGCTGGTGGTAAGTCGCGGGCGAGGGCCAATCCTTCAAAGAAGGCGGGGCGATCTTCATAAGTAAAGCCGATCGTCTTGTCGCGCACGCGTTCAAACAAGACTGGATTCAGCGACTTGCCATCATCGGTTGTCACCAGCGACTTCGCTGCCACTAATGAGACTGGCTGGGTTGGAATGGCTGTGCGAATGCGGGCAGGTAGCTGATCGTCGGCTGGAGGTGCCCCTCGCCGTTCGGCGATTGTGCGATTGATACGAGACCGCCGGGTGGCGATTTTGTCTTCGAGGACAGGCTCATCATCTTCGCCAGGTGGACCTAGATCATGGAGTGGCGGACTAGTGAAGGGGTCTCCCTCGAGCGGGTCGCGGTCGAGATCTTTGTTCCGACGCTGACGCAATTCGCGCAGCCGCTCATCGGTGATGGGTTGGCGCGAATCAGGGTCGGGAATATCGAGATTATCGATACCCGGTGTGAGTGGCCAATCGCGCTGTGGTGCAGGCTTACGCCGGGGAACGGGGTTACGGGTGAAGTCGTTATCGCGATCGTTAACCTGATCGGGAAAACCATTGACTGGATCGCTCGGTCGACCGGTCCCGCGGCGTGGCGCTCCTCGATCGATGTTTGAGCTATCGATTGATGGAAACGGGTCGCGAGCTGATGAATCTCGGTCATCGAAACCGCGTTCGCTTGGCGACTTGGTGCGTGGAGTACGCGATGGTTGGCGGCGCGAACCACCAATTGCGAAGCCGTCTTCATCGAACCCGGTTTCTCGATCGGAGTTTAAGTCTCGATCGGAAGGAGTGCGTCGGGTTGGACGGGTTGACGAACCGATTGTGGCTGGAGGTGGAGCACCGAAGTCGCTGTCACCTAAACCATCATCTGAGGATCGTGGGCCAGTTGGTCGGCCTCTATTGGTTCGTTCGTCGGTCATCCGGCCGCTGGCAGGAGAGCGACGGCTACGGGGAAAGCCTTCATCATCGAAGGCATCGTTTTCGGTTGGGTCATCAAGCGCATCGGGAGTGCGACGGTTGCTGGGGCGGTCGTCACGAAGCGCGTCGGGGTCGGGGAGTGGGTCACGCCCATTCCGCCGAGCGGGACTTCGAGCGTTGTCATCGACTCCCGGAAGTCTGAGATCGGGGAACGAATCATCATTTCGCCTGGGTGGCGGTGACATCCGAGTATCGCCGCCGAACTGGCCAGCGCGATCGCGGTTACGGCGTGGTTCGGGGCTATTTGAAAAATCATCTACGCGAGCAGGTGGCCGGCGCGGTTCGGCCAATGGATCGGTATCGAGATCAGTTGGGAAACGATCCTTCGGGGCGTTTTCTTTTGGAAAGCCATTAGGAGATTCGTCGCCGATCGAGACGGGGTTTCGGCGAAAGGGGATGGATGGGTCATCGCTGGGAAAGTCGCGGAGGGGACGAAGTGGACCGCCGCTGGGTGGCCGGGCGAAATCGCCCCAGTCGATATCGAGCGTTCCCCCGTCCCGGCTACGGAGCAGGTCGGAACCGTTTGGGTTGGGGCCGAACTCGTCTTTTAGTTGTTGCAAGGCTGGCGAGGGGGGAGGACCGGGCCAATTGTCGGGAGCTGATGGCTGAAAGAATGGATCGTCGGTCGGGGCATCGTGGTCGGGCATGCCGCGATCGTTGAAATTTCCGGGAGGGGTGCCGCCGAATGGTTGAGAGTTGGGGGTTACGGGTTGAGAGAATGAATTGTTCGGAGGTTCAATCCGATCGGCCGGGAATGGATCGGGTTCACCCAGAGTCGGGAGCGTAAAAGGATCGTTCTCGGCAGGTTGCCGCAGCGCAGTGACGGGTTGACTGGGATTGGCTTTCAGGAGGCCAACATTCTCAGAACGGGTTTGTCCCCATGCTGACGTCGACATGCCACCGGCCAGGAGGGCAGCATAAATTGGCACGAGCAGGAGGGAAAGATAGCGCAGGGGGGCACTGTTCGGCCCGAACGGAGTCGGGTCGATGGGCATTGATGAGTGCTGAGAGTCCATCCCTGATTTCATCGCGCAGATCCTGCTGGCAAAACGTGGCGTTCGGTCGAGGCAAAACCCAATTGGCCTGCAACCAAACGTCGCTCTGGCTATAAGCTACCTTCGGATTTCTGCCAAGTCGATACCGCATAACGGTTTGGCGATAGAAAACGGTCTAGAAAAATCAGAAGTTTTAAGAAGCGATTGGGGCCAATTTCAGCCGGGTATTGAACCGGTTTGGGTTGAGCCGTTTGCGGGCAACGTGGCCGGGCGGGGTTGCTATCTGCGGGTCAAACGCGAAGACTGAGGTATTGGCACATCGGGCGACTGAAGGGAATTCGGCGAACGATTGGCCGTGAACCTATGCTCGCACCCCCCCGAGCGCTTGTGTTGTGCGGGGGAACTAACAACGAGAACAACAACTTAGAGCGACCAGGCTAAAGAAGGTATTTGCATGTCTTCGGGAGACGCCCGCCGACGAACCCAGTTTTTCAACCATGAAGATTGGCAAGAGCGCTTATCGACTGTGATCGACACTGTCCGCGAGATGAGTCGCCAGACCGATCCCCAGGCGATGGTGCAGGCGTACGGGCAGCGGATGTTGGAAATGTTTCCCAACATGCGACGGGTCTCCCTGAGTCGGCGGGGGCTGGAGTATCCTTTCTACAAGGTGACCCGGTACAGCGAGTGGAACGAGGATATCAATCCCTGGAAGCAGCCCGAGAAGCTGCCGATTTACTCGGGCGGGTTGTTTGCGGATTTGATCTATTCGAACGAGCCACGGGTGATCGACCAACTGGAGGTTGATGCGCAAGACCCAGCCAAGGCTTATCTCGAAGGACAGAACTCGTTGACAGCCGTTCCCCTGTTCGATAAGGGGGAGTCAACCAACATGGTGCTGCTGACGCATACCAATCCGGGCTATTTTCCCCCGGAAGATTTGCCTGAGCGGGTGTGGATGGCCAACCTGTTCGGCCGGGCGACGCAAAACCTGGTGCTGGCTGACGAGTTGAACTCGGCCTATCGGCAAGTTGATCGCGAGTTGAAGGCGGTGGCTGATATTCAGCGGTCGCTGCTCCCGAGTGTGCTGCCGGAAATTCCGGGGCTGGATATTGCCACGTATTACCAGACATCACGCCGGGCAGGGGGAGACTATTACGACTTCTTCCATATGCCGGGGGACAAGTGGGGGATCTTGATTGCTGACGTGAGTGGGCATGGGACGCCGGCTGCGGTTGTGATGGCGGTGTTGCATTGCATCGCCCATATGTATCCTCGGCAGCCGGGATCACCGAACGAATTGCTGGAGTTCTTGAATTTTCATTTGACCAGTCGTTACACCCCGGAGTCGGGTCATTTTGTGACGGCGTTTTACGCGATTTACGATCCGGCTTTGCGAACATTATCGTATGCCAGTGCCGGTCATAACCCGCCGCTGCTGAAGCGATGTGGTCAGAAAAAGGTGGAATCGCTGGGGGAAGTGAATGGATTTCCGCTGGGCTTGATGAAGGAGGCATCATACCGATCGCGGACGATTCAACTCGATGCGGGGGATCGGTTGATTTTGTACACCGATGGAATTACCGAAGCAGCAAATGACTCGAGCGAACTCTTTGGCACAGGGCGGTTGGAACCAATCATCGCCGATTGCAACAGCAACGCCCAGGGAACGCTTGATCGTGTGTTATCCGAACTGGATGCCTTTACGGGTGGGGTGGCTGCCAATGACGATCGGACGCTGCTAGTAATTGATGTTAATGGCTGAGTGGCGCGCAGCGAGCCCACAATTTTGATCAAGGCTCAATTAGATTAAGTTAACTGTTTGCGATCAATCCCGTCCCGACGTGCCGACTCAATACAGAGTGTAGTCGGGGAAAAGGCTGAACGAATGACGAAGCGACCGAATGCTAGCGCGTGTCGGCTAGTAGATGTTTTGCTGATGAACCATGCGGGCCAGGTTTTGGGATCGACGACTCATTTGCCATGACGTGTTGTCTGCTTGCCGGGAGCTGAATGAATGTCAAAGCATGTACTGAGCGTTGGGCAATGTGGACCCGACCACGCTTCAATATCGCGATTCCTGAAGTCTCATTTTGATGTGATCATCAGTACGGCTGATAGCGCATCGGATACACTCGATTTGCTGCAGAAACAGGCTTACGACCTGGTTCTCATTAATCGCAAACTTGATCTCGACTATTCAGATGGTCTAGAGATCATTCGGTTGATGAAAAGTCGCCCCGACCTGAGTTCCATCCCCGTCATGCTGGTGAGTAACTATCCCGATGCGCACGCCGCTGCGGTGGCGCTGGGGGGGATTTCGGGGTTTGGCAAACAGCAGTTGGCGATCGGTGAGACGGCTGATCGCTTACGGGCGTATCTGGGAACAGCTTAACCAGTAGGATGCTCAGCGGGGATCGTTGTTTGGGGGTTATTGCTGGACGATTCTGGCATGGTACTGCCGATTGAAGGCTGGGTGATTGGTTCAAAGCCGATACAGGCCACGACGGGTTGCGGCGGATACTTGGGAAAGATGGTTCCTGCTGCAGCTTGAGTCGGTGCCAAGGACTGCTCGCAAAGATAGAATCGAGAGCCTTTCCCGGAGACGATTTCTCGACAGTGCTGGCACCGATGGCAAAGGGAGTGTGGCATGCGGTGATTCGTCTGCAGTGACAACAGGCTTCGCCCGTGTGGAGCTTGTTCTGATTGAGTTGAACGACGGCACTATAGTTCGAGCGGGCAGTTTATCACACCATGTATGCCGATATTGTAGCGATTGGGACCGAGCTGACTTCAGGGGCCAAGCTGGATACGAATAGCCAATGGCTGAGCCAGCAATTGGCCGATCTGGGGGTGACGGTTCAGGTCCATACCACGGTGGCTGATCAGTTGCCGCAAATGGTTGATGTGTTGCGGCAGGCCTGTTTGCGGTCGGATGTGGTGCTGGTGACGGGTGGCCTGGGTCCCACGCTGGATGACATTACGCGAGAAGCCTTCGCCGAACTGGCCCAGGTTCCGCTCGAACTGGATCAGCCTTCGCTGGATGGAATCCGAAGTTTTTTTGCGTCGCGCAAGCGAACAATGCCCGAACGCAACGCGATGCAGGCGATGTTTCCGCGCGGCAGTGTACCGATTCCCAACCCGCGCGGTACGGCTCCGGGAGTCATGCTCGAACTTCCGGCAGACTTGTTTGGGCAGCCAAAACGGCTGATCGCCATGCCGGGCGTTCCCAGCGAAATGAAGCCGATGTTTGCCGACCATGTGGCTGGACTATTGCGACAGTCGGATCGGGTGATTCGCCGGGCGACAATCAATTGCTTCGGGTTAGGTGAATCGCAGTGTGAAGCCTTGCTGGGAGACCTGACCGCTCGTGACCGTAATCCAGATATTGGGATCACTGTTCATGAAGCAACCATCACCCTCCGGATCACGTCCATTGAAGCGACTGAAGCAGCCTGCTTTGTACAGATCGATTCGGCACGCGAGCAGATTATGGCCAAGATTGGCCGATGGGTGTATGGAGAAGGAGAGGCCGAGTTAGAAGACGTGGTCGTCGGATTGCTGGGAGAGCGGGGCCTGACCGTGGGGGTGGTTGAGTTTGGAACCGGTGGGCTGCTGGCGCAGCGAATTATGACGGTGCCGGGGCATAGCGAGGTCTTTGCGGGTGGAGTAGTCCTACCGGGTCATGAACCTGATGCCGAGGTCCCTGCAGCGGCGGGTCAACTGTTCCATTTGGTTGGGTCACCAGATTCTCCGTCGGCCGTCGATCGGTTAGGACCAACGGCGGTCGATGATATTGGTGCGTACTATCAGCAGTTGGCAACTGCGGCTTGTACGGCTCTCGGGTGTGATTATGTCCTGGTGACGTCCCCCTGGCCCTCGTTTCAGTCGGGGGCATCACCGGCCACGATGCCGGAGTCATTTGTGGCGTTGGGTGTCAAAGAGATTGAGAAGCTTGCTGTTGGGGGGAGTGAGGGGCAGGAGAGTCAGCAACTGGTTGAGGAAGTGATGCACTTTGGAGACCCCGCCATTGCCCGCAGTCGAGCGGCTAAGGTGGCGCTGAATATGCTACGCCGCAGGTTGTTGGGGATTGGATAAGCATGTGCAGGTCAAGCTGTACCTGGCTGCAGTTAGATAGCGAATGCTCTTAGATTGGGGACATGTCAGGAAGAGCGTGATCAACTCGACGTGCTGGTATCGCCGTTCTCTTGATTGGTGCCTGCGAGCCCAGCGGGTCGCGTCGCACTTCTGAACGAGTCAGCAGTGGCACACGGCGTTTCTGGTAACAAGGTGTATGTATGGTTCGGAGTTAAAGGTAAAGAACCTAGAGAGATATCGCGTTAGTGGGTAGCGCTGAGGCAAAAGGTGCGGTAGACATCGACTGCTTTTTGGAGTTGGTCGATCGAGATGAATTCGTCTTTAGTGTGGGCCTGGGCGATATCACCGGGGCCAATAACAACCGCAGGGATGCCAGCCTGTTCGAAACGCGAGGCATGAGTTCCATAGGCGACCCCCATTTTTTGCTTTTGGCCATCGATTGGTAAGACGGCTTCCAGAAGTCGGTCGGCCCAGTCGCCGTTGATGGCATCTGACAAGGGTGGGCTGGAGAGGAACGGAGCTTCGCAGGTAAAGGGAAAATCGACTTTGCCTTTAAGGAACGCGACGACATCGGGGACCACCTGATTGCAGTCTTCACCCGGAATCACGCGGCGATCGATGTCGATGACGCAGCCATCGGGGACGACGTTCACGCTTGATCCTCCAGTGACGAGCCCTACGCTAAGCGTCGAGGTTCCGCATAGATGGTGAGCGGGGCGGAGTGTGGGGAGGAGTTGTGCGTACTCTTCGAGGGCACTAATCAGCTTGGCCATACGATAGATTGCGTTGACTCCATCTTGCGGGCGAGAGCTGTGGCAGGCTCGTCCGGCTGTTGAGATGCGCCAGCGCGTTGCACCACGATGGGCGACGACGGCATTCAGCATGGTTGGCTCGGCCACGATGGCCACGGTGGGTCGGGTGGGCAAGAGGCGGTACGTCGTTCCCCCTTCAACCCAACTGCCGGTGAGGTGGTTGACCCCCAGGCTGGTTGCTTCTTCATCGACAGTGAGGGTGAGGACGACATTGGGCCTGTGGGTGGCAGGGACTTGGGCCAGTTGCCGGAAGGCGGTGATCATAGCGGCCATTCCCCCTTTGACATCGCAGCTTCCGCGGCCAAAGAGTTGATCGCCGGAGACATCTGGCCGGAAGGGAGGGATGGTCATCCCTTCGACTGGGACGGTGTCCTGGTGGGCGTCGAGGAGGACTGTGATGGGATGGCTGACCTCCGGGAGGCGGCTGACGATGTTCGTGCGGCCGGGGGCAACATCGTGGGTTTCACATTCGAGGCCATGGCCGCGCAGATAATCGAGGAGAAACGATGTGAGCCGGGTTTCAAGGAACTCGGGGCCGGTGACGGCGCGACCCATCGGGTTAATGCTAGGGATGGCGATAAGATCTTTGAGCAGGCCAACAACATCCATGTTGGATTCCTTTATTTGGTGAGGTGATTACTAGTGTCATCGTACCGAATGGAGAGGGGAAAAAGCACTGATGGGGTGGGTGAAGCAGGAATTCGAGTCGTGTTTGACACATGAGTTTGTTGCAGCGAACAACGGTCGTTGCTGGCTGGGCCGGTACGATCGGTCCTACTGGGTCCAGACACTGGTCAAATCAAGACACTGGCATAGCCGATGGTACACAAAGATAAGGCTTGATATGTGTGAGACGCCATATCACATAGACTGAGAAGGCGGATGGAGAAGCCTCTAGTTGCTGGGCAAAGAAAGCCAGTCTGATGAATGTTCGGGGCACCCGGGGGGGATGTTGGTGCCAACGGTTGAGATATCGACAATGCGAAGAACCCGACGATTGGCATAGTCGGCTCGGCGTGGCTTAGTGATACGATGAGCTGATTACAAGCCGTAGCTGAGGAACCAGAGGAGGGCCAAGACGGCTCCCATGCAGACAATGATGGTGATGAATAAGCGGACGGCGCGGGAGAGAATCCGTTCCGGGAGTTCGTACCGGCTGGCGCTATAGACGAGGCTAATGGCGAGCGCGAGTGGTAACAGGTACCACGTCACCCCAATCTGGGCATACACTGGCTGGATGAGGCCGAAGGTGTTGAGGATGGCTAACGAGACAAAGTCCAGGGTTGGCACGGGTGACTCACTTGTTGCTATCGGCCGGGTTGATTCAGGCAGTCATTGTTGATGGTGTTGCTACAACAGGTTGGCTGCCAGCAATTTCTGGCGGCGGGCCACTGACAGCAGGAGAATTGGAGCCAGATTGCTTGGCAGATTCGAGTTCATCACCAAAGCCGTAAGCAGGCCCCAGCAACGCATCCCAAAACGCCAGCACGTTCAGGAGGCCTGCAATCCAGGTGAAGACCAGTGCCAGTTCGTAGTACTTGCCCAAGCGGCCGTTTAAATCGTTCAGCTTCCGGGGGTCGGGTGGGGCTTCGAAGGCATTGATCCAGCTACGGGGGGTACTGCCTTGAATGACTTGAACCAAATGCTGGTGCTGATCTGATGAGCGAGCAACGCTGCAGCGAACTTCGCGATCGAAGCCGCCACCAATGGGGCGAGCCAGCAGGAAGTCGCTTCCTGCCAGTTTGATCTCGGCTGGTTTGCCGTTGACGGTTCCGGTGAACTTGCCGGTGATCTCTGAAGCGAAGCCAACCCGGTTAGGGGCTACTTCCAATTCGCCAACGAGGGTGCCGCCAACACCATCGCTACCGGGACCAGTGGCAATGAGTTCGCCCCGAATTGGAAAGCGAATGGGATCGGTAAGAGTTCCCGCAAGGATGTCTGAGTTTTGAGGATCGAGGTACCGCTGGGTTTGAAACCAGGCGGGCATGGCACACGCACCAACAAGAAGTTGCCCGGCATAGCTGAGGCTGATTGATCCCGATTTCCCATCTTGCGGCAGATGGTAAACGGTGACCCATTCCCCCATTTGCATGCCGCCAAAGAATGTCCCCAGGATGCAAACGCTGTAGATGGCCGCTTTGAGAATCCGGCCCTGGTATAGATGGCCGAGGCCAGGAACAAGAAAGGCGAGGAGGCCGACGACCCACAAATTCCCTTGCTTCCAAGGCATGGGCCGCGATTCGGCTGCGGCGGTTGTCATTGGGTACGAGACTTTTCTAAGCGAGAATTGGCCGCGATTTACAAACTGATTCAGGCTAAATGATCATCGCGATTGTACGGGTGTACTCGTTCTGAGGCCAGTTCGGGTCGAAGTTCAGTTGACCATTACCCGGTTTTTCGCAGCTTGCGTGGCATCGAGCATATTGGCCATAATGACCACGGTGCTTATGTTCACTGCGTTGAGGTAATGTTTTTTCGATCTCGCTCGAATTGCGTGGCTTGGCTTTTGGTTGAGGCTCTTCCGACAACATGCTGGCCAAATTAGCCACTTATTCACTGTTGGGGATTGATGCGCTGCCGGTTGCGGTGGAGGTTGATATCTCGCCCTCGGCGATGCCCAAGACGATTCTGGTTGGGCTGGCCGAAGCGGCAGTGCGGGAGAGTACGCATCGAATCGAGCGGGCGCTGGTCAACAGCGGGTATGTGAGGCCCATTGATCGGGTGGTGATTAACTTGTCACCAGCCGACTTACCGAAAGAAGCGGCTTCTTTCGATTTGCCGATTGCGGTCGGGATTATTGCGGCCAGTGGGCAGTTGGAATCGGACCGGCTAGCTGACTTTGCGATGGTGGGAGAGTTAGCCCTGGATGGGACCTTGCGGCCGGTGAAGGGTGCCCTCTCGATGGCGCTAGCGGCTCGCGATGAGAAGCGACGAGGCTTGATTGTCCCTGCAGCCAATGCGCAGGAAGCAGCAGTGGTCGAAGGGATTGAGGTCATTGCGGTGGCCAGTCTGACCGAAGCTGTCGGGTTTTGTACGGGACAATTAGATGTGTCTCCTACTCCGTTCTCATGGTCGGCGGCTGTGGAACAGTTTGGGGCCTATCCGATTGATTACTCGGATGTGAAGGGGCAGGAGGTGGCCAAGCGGGCGGTCACTGTGGCTGCCAGCGGGGGTCACCATCTGCTGATGATTGGGTCGCCGGGGACCGGGAAGACGCTCTTGGCTCAACGGCTGGCGACCATTTTGCCGCCGCTATCGCCTGAGGAGAGTCTGCAGACGACCCGTATATATAGTGCAGTCGGCCGACTGGAGCCGGGTCAGCCGCTGCTGTTAAGAAGGCCCTTTCGAGCGCCGCACCATACGATCAGTGAAGCGGGGCTGGTGGGGGGAGGAAGTACGCCGTCGCCGGGGGAATTGTCGCTGGCCCATCAAGGGGTATTGTTCCTGGATGAGCTGGCCGAATACAACCGCAGAACGCTGGAAGTGTTGAGGCAGCCGCTGGAAGAGGGGCAAGTGACGATCTCGCGGGCGATGGGAAGTTTGACGTTTCCAGCAGCGATTATGCTGGTTGCGGCCTTGAACCCTTGCCCCTGCGGGTTTAGGGGTGATCCGAAGCGGGCGTGCAATTGCTCGCCGATGCAGATCGAGCGGTATATGGGCAAGATCAGCGGGCCGCTGCTTGATCGGTTGGATATTCATATCGAAGTTCCACCTGTTCCGTTTCGCGAGTTATCGACGGCGACAACCGGAACCAATAGCGCGACAATGCGCGAGCAGGTACTGGCAGCCCGGAAGCGGCAGGCAGAACGATTCGCGGGTGCAGCGAATTCACTGAATGGTCGGATGGCACCGGCCCAAATCAGGCGGTATTGCAAATTGACCAGCACGGCTGAGGCGCTACTCAAATCGGTGATGGAGGACCTGGGCTTATCGGCTCGGGCGCATGACAAAATTCTGCGGCTGGCCCGCACGATTGCCGACCTGGAAGGGGCTGAGGACATTGCCGACCATCACCTGAGTGAAGCGATTAACTATCGGGTGCTTGATCGCAGACTGGGGAAGTAGCTGATGAATGGTGATATGAGAGGTGGCCGAAGCTGGTGGGCCGCGTGCCTGGTGTTGTTACTTGTTGGATGTGAGCAGCCGTCGGCGAAGGAACCGGTGGTCGAACCGCCGAAGCTGGCGATCGCTGCGGCGTCGGACCTGCAGTTTGTTCTTCCAACGCTAGCGCAGTTTTTTCGCCGCGAAGTCCCCAACGTTGAGGTGACGTTTAACTATGGGTCGAGTGGGTCGCTACTGGCCCAGATCGAGCAAGGAGCACCGTTTGATTTGTATCTGTCGGCCGATCGGGCCTATCCGCAAAAGCTGCTTGATGGGGGGCATGGTGCAGCAGGAGCGGAAGTGTTGACTTATGCGATTGGGCGGCTCGTGTTGTGGGTTCCTAATTCCTGCACTGCGGCGACCGATGCTTTACCGCGAGACGTAATTCAAGATTCGGCCCTGGAGAGAATTGCGATCGCTAATCCTAAGCATGCCCCGTATGGACGGGCCGGGATGAACGCACTGACCACGTGGGGATTGAAGGACGCGGTTGACAGCAAGCTGATTTATGCTGAGAACGTGGCCCAAGCGACGCAATTCGCGTTAACCGATGCGGCCGATGGGGCGTTTATAGGGAAGTCACAAGCACTATCGACTCAACTACAGGCGGCAGGACGATATTACGAAGTACCGCTGGTTGAATCGGGGCCATTGGAACAGGGGTTACTCGTGCTGAAGCAGGCGAAGGATCCGGAACTGGCCAAGCGTTTCGCCCAGTTCTTAACGTCAGAGCAGGCAAAGCAGCAGTGGGTCAGGCACGGGTATGAAATTCCGCAGTAATGCTGGCGAACTAAACATGGAGTTGCTTAACGAGCTGGGCTAACCGGGATGCAGCCGTTAGTGCTTATTGAACAAGATCAGCAAGACTATGTTTGACTGGGATGCCTTAGCGGTCACTGTACGACTTGCGACGTTGACGACGCTGGTCCTCTTCGTGCTTGGGCTGCCGCTGAGTTACTGGCTAGCCTATTCGTCGTGGCGAGGCAAGTGGCTGATTGAAACCGTCGTGGCGTTGCCGCTAGTGTTGCCTCCCACGGTGTTGGGGTTTTATCTGCTCTGGATTTTTGGTCCGGAAGCGCCACTTGGGTTTGCATATCGGTCGCTCGTGGGAGAGTCGCTGCTGTTTTCGTTTCCCGGTCTGGTCGTGGCGTCGGTGTTGTACAACTTGCCGTTTGCAGTGCGCCCGTTCACCGCAGCTTTGGGAAGCGTTGACAAACAGTACCGGGAAGCGGCTTACTGTTTAGGTCTGTCACCTTGGCAAACGTTTTGGCAAGTGACGTTACCCTTGGCCTGGCCGGGAGTGTTCGGTGGTGCGGTGCTGGTTTTTGCCCATACGGTTGGCGAGTTCGGGGTGGTGCTGATGGTGGGTGGGAATTTGAGTGGGCGAACGCGGACATTGTCGATTAGCCTGTACGACAACCTGCAGGCATTGGAATGGCAGGCTGCCCATCTGACGGCTGGTGTGCTACTGGCTTTTTCGTTTGGTGTGTTGGCTCTGGTTCATATTTGGCTCAGACGATCGTGGACGCCGTAGAAGAATAGGCCGCACTGGTTTTGGTGAGATGATTCAATAGCGGATTCGAAATGAGTTGGCATGCTGCAATCTGGTAACGATTTGGCCACGACACTTTCGGTGAACTTCGAAAAGAGGTTTCGTACCGGGTTCGGGCTGAGCTTTGCAGCCGAAGTCGACTTAAGCCAGCGGGTAGCGGGGGTCTTTGGTTCTTCGGGCTGCGGCAAGTCGACCCTGCTGCGTTGTTTGGCTGGGCTCGAGACGCCTGATGAAGGGACGATTGCGTGCGGAAATGAGGTGTGGTTTGAGCGCTTGGCCGGTCAAAGTGCCAAAGTTTGCGTTTCGCCCCAGGCACGCTGTATTTCGCTGGTTGTTTCGCAGGGGGCTTTGTTTCCCCATTTGACGGTGCTGCAGAATGTTGAGCTGGCGGACCGGACTGTCGGTGCGACCAAGAACATCAATTGGCTCGATCAGTTTGGGGCGGGCCATTTGGCAGGGCAAAGACCGTCTGAGCTATCGAGTGGCGAGAAGCAGCGAGTGGCGCTAGCCCGCGCGCTGGCCAGAGGACCTAAGCTTCTGTTGCTTGACGAGCCATTTTCGGCGATTGACGCACCTGCCAGAACCGATCTGCGGCGACTCTTGCGTGAGTCGCTGGAGATGGCAGGGTGCAATGCGATTCTGGTGTCGCATGACCCGCTCGATTTGCATGTGCTGGCCCAGTCGACCTATGTGATGGATTCAGGGAGAGTGATTCAAAGTGGATTGACTTCAGTAGTGTTCGAGCGGCCAACAACCATCGAGGCGGCCAAGGCTGTCGGGTTTGAGAACATCTTTTTGGGGAAAGACCTTCCAGGGTGGGACGGGGCTGAGACAATCACCTTTCGGGCCGGAAGTGTCGTACCAGCCAGGGAAATTGAGGCTAACATCAAGGACCGTGTGACCATTGGCGGGGAACTGCGGTGGAAACTGGATGAGGGATTACTCTGCCGGGGTGGAATTGCCATTCGCAGCGCGGGGGAAGTGCTGGAATGCCTGATAGCCCCTGTTGACTGGCCAGCCGACTGGGTCGTCGGCAGGAGCGTTCGGGCTTCGATACCGAGACAGGCGATCCGTGAATTAACGGGCTAACGCTTTCGTTTTGGAGAGTTTGTTTACGTACCGAGCTGTGTTGGTGTCGCCAGGACCCGTTCGACTTGTGTCAGGCTCGTCGTTTCAAACGCTCGTAGGCTTGGTGAAGTGTTGGTCGCTGGGCGAGCGGTGCTTTGAACCTATGCAGGGATGCAAAATCCCTGCATAGTGAACCGGGTGGACGAACCAGCGAAGAAATCACCCGGAAGAAGCGTAACCAGATTTTTGGATCAGCCGTGATGCGAGCAGCCCCGAAATTGACGATCAGCGATTTTGAGACATGCCTGTTGGAGGGGGCGCGCTGGCTGGAGCTAGTGGCCGGCCGGTTGATTCGGCTCGAACAGCCGACCGAAGCCCACGGGAATGTGGTGCGAAACTTGGCCCATTTGCTCGGGGGGCACCTCGCACAGACGGCTGATTGGTATCCCTGCTTCGAGCAGCCATTGGTGATCAACGCCGATCGCCTGGTCGTGCGGACACCAGCCGTGAGCTGTTTTCGCTCCGTCCGGCGATTTGGTGAACTGGATCAATTGGTCTCGACCAATTGCCCGAGTCTGGTCATTGAGGTGGCCTCGACGAACGATCGGCGGGAGGGGATGTCGGCCCGCGTGGCTGACTATTTGGATTGGGGTGTGGCCGGGGTTTGGGTGATCGATACCCAGTCGCGTCACATTCACCAGTATCATGCGGGACTGGCTAGCCGCATGCTGCGAGAGGTCGATCAGCTTGCGGGTTCACCCTTGTTAGAAGGCTTCGAGATTGAGGTAGCAGCTCTGTTTCGTGAGCCAGGTTGGGCAGAGGCGGTCGTTCCCAGTGAACCGGATGATACGTTTTAGTCTCTGGTTCCTGGTTTGGTGAGTGGTTCATTTTGAACCCCTCGTATTACTGACGCCTTCGGCTTAGCCGCTGATCCGCAGCGAGTTCCTGTACGTTATGGGGTGACTGAGCGATTACAGGATGGTCGCCGTACGAGCATCAAGGTTCGTTTGGCTGATGGACCAAACACGTTTGGGCGTCTGATACCGGCGTTGTTCTGGGTGGCTAAAGCTTCTTGAGGGACAAACAGCCTGATTGCTTAGCCGAGAGTCTGGAGCAAGACGACCAGGTTCGATCGGCAGGATTGGCCGATATTGGCCGCGTTGCGTGAAACTTCATCCGCCTCTGCTTCGCGAGGGTTTCACGGAACTTGCGAAAACTTGGCAGATTTCATTGACGTTACCGCCAAAAAGTGCTTGGGAAGCGCGATGTTTGGCTGGGCAGGTAAGTTTTGAGGGCTGCAAAGAGCCGCGAAGAACGTTGCGCCAAAGTTGAACAAAAACTCTGTCAACCCCGTCTTGACAAGCAAACTCAAGTCGAGAGACGTGGCAGGACGATCGTATTGGTCGGATGGTTCGCATCGGAACAACATCGCAAACGTCCTGTGGCAATCATGGTGACAAGAGCGACAAGTTCAGTTGAGCCTGACAATCGGGAAACAGGACGTTTCGGCAGTTCATCGCACCTCGGAACAGGATGTTCCGCAGATGAACTGTTGTTTCTGTTTCCTGCACGGACTGGGCGGCAGCGGATCGGCTGCCTGGGGGGCTCCGTGTTGCAAAGATGATTTTGAACAATCAGACCTGAAGGCGTTGGTTACGCCACAGGGTTTGAGTTAGCAGCCTGATGATGGCCTGGCCATTGTTAGCAGTTAACGCCGGACGGCTTTCTCTGATCACAACAGAGCTGGCAGTGGCTGTTCGATTTGGGGTGAAGATCCGAAGGGTCGCGACGCCCTTCTCAATTTGAACAATATCTGGTGATTGGAGAGCCCGCGATGAGAACGATCTTCACTACTGGACAGGTAGCTAAGATCTGTAAAGTTGCCCCTCGAACCGTTAGCAAATGGTTTGACTCTGGGCGGCTGCGTGGCTATCGCATTCCTGGATCTCAGGATCGCCGTATCCCACGGGAGCACCTAATTCGCTTCCTGAAGGAGCACGGAATGCCTTTGGGTGAACTTGAAGACGAAGCCATGGGCAAGATTTTGCTCGTTGGTGTCGATTCACAAGTTCGCCACAGCCTGACTGACCTGATGCCCGTTGAAGACTTCAAGATTGAAGCCGCTGCAAGTGGCTTTGAAGCAGGCATCCAGGCAGAATCGCTGCATCCAGATTGCGTAGTGATTGACTTCGGTATGGGTCGTCACGAAGCCATGTTGATCGCTGCAAACCTGCGCAAAAACGGTGAATATACCGACGCAGTTCTGGTGGCATTGTTGACTGACGATGATACCGCAAGCGGTATTGATCGGTCGGTTTTCAATGAAACCTTCCGTAAGCCATTCGACGCAGCGTTGTTGGCTGAACGGATTCGGACACTGGTTGGTCGCAAGAAGCAACTTGCCTAAGCCAAACTGGTCATTGGTGCGAGACCGACTGGAGCAAAGTTCTCTGGTCGGTCTTAAGCGTCGGGTGACTGTGCTGGTAAGAGGTAGCGAGTACCTGAGCCTCGCATCGAGGGATTCCTCGGTAGCGTAGGTGGGGGGATTGCTGCCGTGGGAATTGCTTGGCGCGAATTCGACAAGGCGATTACAGATTGAATTTGAAACGGGGCGCTTCCTTTGGGGGCAGCCCCGTTTTCTGCTTTGGTGGATAATAATCGGCAGAAAACGGGATTTGATCGACCAGTTTGCGCCACCATCAACCTTCAAACGTTCCCCTTAACCATTGATCATTCGTGATCCCATAGGGATGGGGGAAGCTCGATGCGGGCGAGGATGCTGTCGATTTGGGACAGCTCTTCAGTTGAGAATTGGGTCTTGTGGACCGCGGAGAGGTTCTCCTGCAGTTGCTGTACATCGCGGGCACCAATTAGCGCGCTGGTGACGGCTGGGCTGCGCAGGACCCACGACAGGGCCATCTGGGCCAGGGTCTGCTCTCTCTGGCTGGCGATAGTGTTCAACTCGCGCAGTTGAGCGATGACGGTCTCCGAGAGTTCTGCCGGCCGCAGTAAACTGCCGGGAATGGTTGCGCGAGAATCGCTCGGAAGGTTGCCTGCCAGATACTTGTTGGTTAGCAGGCCCTGAAACAGGGGACAAAAGGCGATGATTCCTAAGTGCAGCGAGGGGGCGCTGGGGAGCAGGTCTTTCTCGATCCACCGGTTCAACATGGAATAGTTGGGCTGGTGGATGATGGGAACCGTCCAACCACGCTGATGGGCAATGTCGAGAGCCTGCTTAGTTTGGGCCGTGGTATAGCTGCTGATGCCTGTGTAGAGAGCTTTTCCTTGTTTGACAGCCGTTTCGAGTGCGCCAATTGTCTCTTCCAGTGGTGTATTGGGGTCGAAGCGATGGCTGTAGAAGAGGTCGACATACTCCAGTCCAAGGCGCTTCAGCGATTGATCGAGGCTGGCGAGCAGGTACTTGCGGCTTCCCCATTCTCCGTAAGGTCCGGACCACATGAGATATCCGGCCTTCGTTGAAACAATGATTTCGTCTCGGGGGAGATCCTTGAGGATTCGGCCGACGTTGACTTCGGCACTGCCGGGAGGCGGGCCATAGTTGTTGGCCAGGTCGAAGTGGGTGATTCCCCCATCGAAGGCCCGATAGATCAGCTCTTGCTGGTTGGTTGTGGGGCCGTCACCCCCAAAATGATGCCAGCAGCCCAGAGTAATGGCAGGCAGCAGAAGCCCCGATTGGCCGCATCGGCGGTAGGGCATGCGTCCGTCGTAACGATTACCGTCAGGGAGATAAGCCATAGATTTGATTTCAAGAGGGGAGGTGAAATGATAATGTGGGTCGAATGGATGGCGGGGGAAGCAGCACGAAGGACAGCTTAGATCTTGCTGACTGATTTGCGGAAGGTGCGTCCCATAGTTCTGTCTGACAACTGAATCGCTTCTGATTGTCGTTTTACCATCATCGTCAGGTCAACCTGTGAGATCAACAGCCAAGCCCATTGCGACCGCCTTGAGTGTGAATGTCAACAAGGTGGCGCTGTTGCGGAACTCTCGTCCGTTGGGAATTCCGAGTGTGATTTTGGCCGCCCGTCGTTGTTTAGAGGCAGGGGCGCATGGAATTACGATTCATCCCCGTCCCGATGAGCGGCACATTCGGCGGACCGATGTCGCCGAGCTGGCAGCTTTTTTGGGAGCCGAGTATCCGACGATTGAATTGAACATCGAAGGGAACCCGCTGGAGCCTGGTTTTGTCGAATTGGTTGAAGGGGTGCGAACGGCTCAGTGCACCATGGT